>JAZSRU010000101.1:0-34336 GCA_045538635.1 Victivallaceae bacterium | reverse complement strand
GGGGTTTGGGGTATAGTATTTTGCATAAGCAAAATACGGCAATACCCCAATGTGGCGAAGTCCGGCGGAAGATTTGATTGCTCATTCTTCAAAAAAGAAGAAGGAGCAACCGAACATTCCGCCGAAATAACGCTTGACACCACCCCGCCGCTGACACTCTCGCGCCAGCGTCATAAAACGGGGATGGACATCCCCCGCCAGGGTTGCAAGGGGGCGGCGTAAGCCCCATTGCAGTAAAAAATCAGTCTATGTTTAGTACAGAGCATTACACAAAAAAACGGGAGTGAAAAACATTCACTCCCGTAATGATATTTTACTTTATTTATACATCGGACCGTAAGTGGCACATGCCCGGTAATCCTGTCCCTCTTTGTCCATGCCGAAAGCATTCCAGCATGCAGGTCTGTAAATATCCTGTTCAGGAACATTGTGCATACAGACCGGAATACGGAGCATTGAACACATGGTAATCAAATCAGCACCGATATGACCATAAGAAATCGCACCGTGATTTGCGCCCCAGTTCATCATGACTTCATAAGCAGTCCTGAACGGTGAACCATCTTTGCCGTCACAGCGCGGAGCAAACCATGTGCAGGGCCATGTCGGATTGGTGCGTTCCATGAGAGTATCATTGACTTCTTTGGGCAGACTGACCGTCCAACCCTCGGCGATCTGCAGCACCGGACCGAGTCCTTTGACAAGGTTTAGGCGAATCATCGTTACCGGCATCTCCGCATAAGTATCAAAATGACTTGAGAAGCCGCCGCCGCGGAAGTTATCAAATCCTGCTTCGCACCAGACAGTTGCATCTGTCATCTTTTTGATATCTTCATCAGTGACTTCCCACCATTTTTTCATGATTGCATTGCCGTTTTCATCGGTACAAACTCCGCTGGCATCCAGACAAGCCGCACCGGAATTGAGCAGATGAATGATACCATCAGCTTCTTTTGCCTTGCCGTCAAGTTTATAACCGGTAACGCGTTCAGTCGCTTCTGTTGACCAATAGGTACGGACATCAGCAAAAATCTGCGCACGGTGAGTCAAAAGGCGCATCATCAACATTCCCATACCGTTGAGAACATCGTTTTCAGTTGCAAGTGTAAACGGCTCGCGCGCTCCCTCATAATCAAAAGTTGAACTCAACAATGCTTCGGGATAATCGCAATTCGGCCAATGATCGGTCCATTGACGCTGGCCCTGAAAACCTCCGGCGATAGCATTATGTCCGGCTTTTTCTTCCTCAAAAGCGTCAGAAAGACGGGGATTTCCAGCCATCAGATCCTTGATAATGCAATACATCTTGACGGTAAATTCCCACTGTTTTTCCTTTTCTTCGGGAGTAAATCTGATTTTGCGATCCCTGCCCATAAAAGAAACGGATTCAGGATTGTCATCCCGCCCCTCTCTGCAATGTTCTCTGGTCCACGCCAAAGCTTTCCGGTAATCTTCTTCGCAGTAAATCCCCTCTTCCATACGGCGGAGAATTTCGACCTCATCGACAGATTCAACGCGCATACCGAAATAGCTTTCCATCATATCCTGATCAATGATAGAACCGGCAATTCCCATACATTGTGAACCTATCTGCAAATAGGATTTACCGCGCATGGTGGCAACTGCAACTGCGGCACGGCCAAAGCGGAGAAGTTTTTCTTTAACATCTTCAGGAACTTCATTGACCTGATTCAAATCCTGAACTTCATGACCGTAAATACCGAATGCAGGCAGCCCTTTCTGGGCATGTCCGGCAAGAACAGCAGCCAGATAAACGGCTCCGGGACGCTCGGTACCATTGAATCCCCAGACACCTTTGATCGTATCAGGATCCATATCCATAGTTTCCGAACCGTAACACCAGCAGGAAGTTACAGACAAAGTAATCGAAACTCCCTCTTTTTTGAATTTGGCAGCACAGGCGGCAGCTTCCGGAACACGGCCGATACAGCTGTCAGCAAGAACCACTTTTACCGGTTCGCCATTTGAATAAAACAGGTTATCTTCAAACAGTTTTTTCGCTGCATTTGCCATTGCCCATACGGTAGGCTCCAAAGATTCACGCAGCATCATTGGCCCGCGACGACCGTCTATGCATGGACGGATACCAATTACCGGATAATCACCGACATATCTGTTTTTACTCATACTGTTCTCCTTGGAATATTCAGAAATATTTTTAACTGTTATCTGTCAACGCGTGCAGAACCGCCGCCGACAAGTTTTTCAACTTCAGCGAGTGAAGCCATGGAAGTATCACCGGGAGTTGTCATAGCCAAAGCTCCGTGTGCCGCACCGTAATCAACAGCTTTTTCTGCAGTACCGAAAGTCATCAGACCGTAAACAAGACCGGATGCAAAACTGTCGCCGCCGCCGACACGGTCAAAAATTTCCAAACCGGGACGGTAAATGGATTCAAAGAACTCTCCATCCTGATAAGCGATTGCGCCCCAATCATTTACAGTTGCAGTTTTTACTGTACGCAAAGTGGTGGCAACAACCTGAAAATTAGGATAAGCCTTGACAACATTTTTAATCATATTTTTGAAACTGTCAACTTTGATATTGCTCAAATTAGCATCAGCCCCCTCGACTTCAAAACCCAGACAGGCGGTGAAATCTTCTTCATTGCCGATCATAACATCAACATATTTGGCAATTTCGCGGTTGACTTCCTGGGCGCGTTCCTTGCCGCCGATACTTTTCCACAGGCTCGGGCGGTAATTGAGGTCATAACTGGTAACAGTACCATATTTTTTAGCAGCCTTGAGCGCCTCGATAACAACGCCGGGAGTAGTATCACTCAAAGCCGCAAAAATACCGCCGGTATGGAAATGACGGACTCCGAGAGTTCCGAAAATATAATCCCAGTCAATATCACCTTCTTTGAGCTGGGAAACTGCAGTATTGCCGCGGTCGGAGCAACCGACTGCACCACGCACGCCGAAACCGCGTTCAGTAAAATTCAAACCATTGCGGACAGTTCTGCCGATGCCGTCATATTTGACCCATTTGATCAGGGAAACATCAACGCCGCCCTGCATGATAAAATCTTCAACCAGTCTGCCGACGGGGTTATCTGCAAATGCTGTAACAACTGCGGCACGCTGACCGAAACAACGGCGCATTCCGCGGGCTACATTGTATTCACCGCCGCCCTCCCAGACATCAAAAGTGCGGGTGGTATGGATTCTGCCTGCGCCGGGATCAAGGCGCAGCATGACTTCGCCCAAGCTCAAAATATCGTATTTACAATCTTCTTTTTTTCTGTAATTCAACATAAAACAACCTCACAAATTAGAATTTGGCAGCAAGAGCAACTGCATCTGTAACAGCTTTTTCGATCGCATCGAAATTACCGGCGGCAAGATCAGATGATTTACCGAGCCATGTGCCGCCGACAGCAACAACTTCCGGCAAGCTCAAATAAGATTCAACATTGGCAGTTGAAACACCGCCGGTAGGCATAAAACGGATTCCGAGATGCTTGTAGGGAGCGATCAGACTCTTGAGCATTGAAACACCGCCGGAAGCCTCTGCGGGGAAGAATTTGAGGAAGGAACATCCCAGTTCAAAAGCCTGTTCGACTTCGCTGGGAGTACATACACCGGGAGCAAATGCATAAGAATTTTTGACCGCTTCCTTGACAACTGTCGGATTGAAACCGGGAGCAACTGCAAAAGCGGCACCGGCATTGAAGGCGCGATGCAGATCAGCCACATTCAGAATAGTTCCGGCACCGATAAACAATTCGGGGAAGCGTTTGGAACTCTCGCGGATAACAGCTTCTGCCGCCTGAGTACGGAAAGTGATTTCAGCGGCTTTGAGGTTGCAGCGAACCAGCAGTTCGCACATTTTGAGACCTTCATCCAAATCATTAAGGACGAGAACGGGAACGATTTTGATTTTGCCGAGTTTATCGACAACGATTTTTACTTTGCTTGAATATTCATCCATTTTTAATACCTCTTTACATCAATTTCAAACCGGGCAGATCCTGAACATCGATCAAGCCGCAAACTTTTTTTGCCGCATCAACGACCACAACTGAATTGATATGTTTTTCTTCAACTTTTTTGAGTACGCTGACTGCCAGTTCATCGGCATCCACATAAGACGGATTTCTGGTCATGGCAACTTCAATCGGCTGGGAAAGGATCGAAATATCCTTTTCCGCAGCACGGCGGAAATCGCCATCGGTGAAAATACCGATCAATGCATCATTTTCATCAACAATGATTGCTGCCCCGCAACGCGCTTTGCTCATACTTGACAGAGTATCTTTGACTGTAGTTGCAGGTACAACCTTGGAAAACTTGCTGCCGCTGCGCATGATATCGCAGGCGCGCATGGTAACGGCGCGGCCGATAGCACCGCCCGGATGGAAACGGCCATAATCCTCTTTGCTGAAACCACGCAATTTCAACAGTGCCATGGCAAGAGCATCTCCGAGAACCAGCAATGCAGTTGTTGTTGTTGTCGGAGCGAGATTGAAAGGACAAGCCTCTCTGCCTACAGTCATGGGAACTGTGAGTTCAGAAATTTTTGCAAGTGATGATTCGGGGAATCCGGTGATTGCAACAATCTCAATACCAAGGCGTTTCGCCGGCTTGAGAGTAGTAATCAACTCATCAGTTTCGCCGGAATAACTTATAGCAATGAGCAAATCATTTTTCTGCAGCATACCAAGATCGCCGTGCAGAGCTTCAACGGGATGCATAAAAATTGAAACAGAACCGACAGAAGCAAGCGTTGCAGAAATTTTTCTGCCGATATAACCGCTTTTGCCGACACCGGTCAAAACAAGTTTTCCCCCCTTATCGAGAGTTGCAATACATTTATCAATCATGGCAAGAAACTCTTTGCCGAGAGAATTCTGCACTTCTCTGATACCTTCGACTTCGATATCGAAGACTTCATTTGCAATCTGAATTGCATCCATTTTTTTATCCATTATGCACCTCTCAAGATCAAACGGTCATCAGTTCTTTTTCTTTTGCCGCAAGATCTTTGTCAACAGTAGCAATATATGAATCGGTCATTTTCTGGATATCATCCAGCATTTTTTTGAGTTCATCTTCGGTCAGATCGCCGCCCTTCTGGGCTTTTTTGGCAAAATCATTGGCATCGCGGCGGATATTGCGGAGAGAAACTTTCGCATCTTCGGCACGCGCCTTGGCCTGTTTGGCAAGAGCGGAACGGCGTTCCTGACTGAGTTCAGGAATCGGGAGTTTGATAAGCTTGCCGTCACTCATGGGAGTAATACCGAGATTGGCGGCGATAATGGCTTTTTCAACAGCCTTGACGCTGCCGGCATCCCACGGCTGAACGACCAGCAGTCTGGGTTCGGGAGCAGTGATGCCTGCAAGTTCTTTCAAACGGGTCATTGCGCCATAGTATTCAACCATAACACCGTCGAGCAAAGCGGGTGAAGCCTTGCCGGTACGGATTGCGGAGAAGTCATGTTTCATAGCTTCTTCAGATTTCATCATCATTTCCTCGGTATCATCGAGCAAAGTTGTAATATCGGTCATTTTTTACCTCCTGATATTATATTAATTTCGGTTAAAAAAACAGTTACATACGATAATGTAACCCTAAAATGAAAAATCGCAAGTTTTTACAGACAGTTTTTACGAGTTTTTAACAACTATTTTTGTATATATAATGTTTTCGCGCGTAAAAGCCAATAAAAGACATAAAAAATTTGCATTTTTCCATTTTCCGTGTATATTAAGATACTTTACAGTTTTATCAAATTTTTAACGGCAAAAAATGCCATAATTTTTAACCGGAGGTTTTACAGATGGGCAAAAAAATGCAAACCATCGACGGAAACTTCGCCGCAGCGTATGTTGCATACGCTTTCAGTGAAGTTGCAGCAATCTATCCTATCACCCCCTCGTCCACCATGGGCGAATACGCCGACACCTGGGCAAGCCAGGGCCAGAAAAATATGTTCGGCGAAATTCTCGAAGTCTCTGAAATGCAGTCAGAAGCAGGTGCCGCAGGCGCAATGCACGGTTCTTTGAGTGCCGGCAGCTTGACCACCACCTTTACCGCTTCTCAGGGCCTTTTGCTGATGATCCCCAACATGTACAAGATCGCCGGCGAAATGCTTCCCTCTGTTATTCACGTTTCAGCTCGCGCTCTCGCTGCACAGTCTCTCTCAATTTTCGGTGACCACTCCGACGTAATGAGCTGCCGCTCAACCGGTTACGCAATGACCAGTGCCGCATCCATCCAGGAAACCCACGACTTGGCTATCGTTGCCCACCTCTCAACTATGGAAAGCAACGTTCCCTTCCTCGCATTCTTCGACGGTTTCCGTACTTCTCACGAAATCCAGAAGATCGAACTGCTTGACTATGAAGATATGAAAGCAATGCTCGATCCAAAATATGTCGAAGCTTTCCGCAACCGCGCTCTGCGCCCCGAAGCTCCCTATGCAAAAATGGCCGCCCAGAACCCTGACGTTTACTTCCAGGGCCGCGAAACCACAAACAACATCTACGCCGAACTCCCTGAAGTCGTTCAGAAAAACATGGACAAACTCGCTGCTGTAGTCGGCCGTCAGTACAAGCTTTTCGACTATGTCGGTGCCGCTGATGCTGACAAAATCATCGTTGCTATGGGTTCCGGCTGCGAAACCATCGAAGAAACCATCAACTACCTCAACGCACGCGGTCAGAAACTCGGTTTGGTCAAAGTCAGACTCTACCGTCCCTTCTCTGTCAAACATCTCATTGATGCAATTCCCGCAAGCGTCAAAAAGATCGCTGTCCTCGACCGCTGCAAAGAACCCGGTTCACACGGCGAACCCCTCTACCTCGATGTCAAAGCAGCTCTCGCTGACAAAGATGTTACCGTCATCGGCGGACGCTACGGTCTCGCCAGCAAGGAATTCACCCCCTCAATGGTCAATGCCATCTACAAACACCTTGACGGCAAATGCACCACCAACTTCACTGTCGGTATCAACGACGATGTCAGCAATCTTTCTTTGCCCATCGACGAAATCATCGTTACCGAACCTGCCGGTTCAACCGCATGTATGTTCTGGGGGCTCGGCGCTGACGGTACTGTCGGTTCCAACAAAAACTCCATCAAAATTATCGGCGACCACACCGACAAATACGTTCAGGCTTACTTCTCATACGACTCAAAGAAATCCGGTGGTGTTACTATTTCTCACCTCCGCTTCGGCGATGTTCCGATCAAATCACCGTATCTGATCACTGCTCCCGACTTTGTCGCCTGCCACAACCCCGCTTATGTCGGCAACTTTGACATACTCGCAGGAATCAAAGAAGGCGGCGTTTTCCTCCTGAATACTGCCGTTCCCGCTGACAAAGTCTTCAACAGCCTCACCAAAGATATGCAGCAGACCATCATCGACAAAAAGATCAAAGTCTATGCTATCGACGCTCTCAAGATCGCTCTCGAAGTCGGCAGCCCCAAATACATCTCAACTATCATGCAGACCTGCTTCTTCAAACTCGCAGATATCATTCCTGCTGAAGAAGCTATCGGTTACATCAAAGCTGCCATCGAAAAGAAATTCAAGAAAAAAGGTGATGATGTCGTCGCTCAGAACATCAAATGCGTCGATATGGCTCTCTCCGGCTTGAACGAAATCGCTGTTCCCGCAGTTATCACCGAATCTTATGTCGCTCCCGCACTTGCTTGCGACAACGGTGAAAAATTCAATACAACTCTGATGAAACCCATCGTCATGCAGCAGGGCGACAGCATCCCCGTTTCCGCTATGACTTTCGACGGTTCCATGCCCACCGGTACCTCCAAATTTGAAAAACGCGGTATCGCTCCCATGGTTCCCCGCTGGGATTCAAGCAAATGTATCCAGTGCAACCAGTGCGTAATGGCATGTCCCCACGCTGCAATCCGCGCCAAACAGATCGCTCCCGCTGATCTCGCAAACAAGCCCGCTTCATTTGAAACCGTCCTCTCCAAGACCAAAAATGAACGCCAGCTCCAGTATCGTTTGCAGGTCTATGCTGAAGACTGCACCGGCTGCGGTGTCTGTATCGAAAGCTGTCTTGCCAAAGAAAAAGCTATCTCAATGTCCCCCATCGCTACTGAACGCGCTGAAGGTCAGAATGCCAATATCGAATTCTTTGAAGCATTGCCCGACAACGTCCTCGACGGTGCCGCCGCCAATACTGTCAAAGGGTCCCAGTTCCTCACTCCGTATTTTGAATTCTCCGGTGCTTGCGCAGGCTGCGGTGAAACTCCCTATGTCAAACTCGTTTCACAGCTCTTCGGCAAACGCATGATCGTTGCCAACGCAACCGGCTGTTCTTCAATCTACGGCGGTTCATTCCCCTCACTGCCCTACTGCAAAGACAAACAGGGCCGCGGTCCGGCATGGGCAAACTCACTCTTCGAAGACAATGCTGAATACGGTTACGGTATGCGTATCGGCGTTGACAAGATCCGTCTCCAGCTCAAACACAATGTTGAAAAATGGCTCGAACTCGGTGTCTGCTGCGAAGAAATGAAAGCTCTCCTCGAAAAAGCTCTCGTTAACTGGAACGATACTTCCGATGAAGCAATCGCTGTTCAGGACGCTATCAAAGCTAAACTCGCAAACGTTCCCGCTTGCAAACTTGAAGGCGAAAAGAAAGCCATCGTTGAAAAAATCATCGAACTCCAGGATTACTTCGTTGATAAATCAGTCTGGATCCTCGGCGGCGACGGCTGGGCTTACGATATCGGTTACGGCGGCTTGGATCACGTTGTTGCACAGAACCGCAACGTCAACATCCTCGTCCTCGATACCGAAGTTTACTCCAACACCGGCGGTCAGGCTTCCAAATCAACTCCGATCGGTGCTGTCGCACTCTTCGCCAACAGCGGTATGCGCATGACCAAGAAAAACCTCGGCTTTATGTGCATGAGCTATGGCAACGTTTACGTCGCATCTATCGCTATGGGGGCAAACCGTCAGCAGACTCTGCAGGCTATCCGCGAAGCTGAAGCATGGAACGGTCCGTCCATCATCATCGCTTACGCACCCTGTATCGCTCACGGTATCAAAGGCGACATGCGCAAATCTCAGGCAGAAGCCAAACGCGCCGTCGAAGCCGGTTACTGGCCCTTGTACCGCTACAATCCCGCCAACGACAAACCCTTCACCTGGGAAACCAAAGAAGCAACTGCTTCCTTCCAGGAATTTATCAGAAGTGAACGCCGTTACTCTTCGCTGCTCAAGACTGCTCCCCGCGATGCCGAAGCTCTCTATGCACAGGCAGAAGAAGATGCAAAACGCCGCATGAACTTCTTCAAGAACCTCGGTGAAGTTCTCTAAGTCATAACGGCTTGAATTCAAAAGCGGAAGACTCTGAAACGGGTCTTCCGCTTTTTTTTTATTTTTTTCATTATCTCTGCTTGCAAAAGAAAAAACTTGAATTATGTTAATATTGTAAGAAATATTGTTAAAACATTGTAAAGGTTATAATATGGCAAAAGAGGCAGAAAAAAAGCAAAATGCAACAGAAATTATTATTACAGATATATGCAATAATATCCGCAACGGCATCATTCCTCCGGAGGCAAAAATTAATCCGGAAAACAAACTTGTAGAAAAATACAACGCAAATTTATATACTGTACGCAAAGCACTTAATATACTCAAAGACAGAGAAATTCTTTATTCTATCCCGAAATTCGGCGTTTTTGTTTCCCCGCGTGCCGCACAATTGCTTACAGAACAATCGCAGAATAACAGCTATAAAAGTTTTAACCCGGAAATAACTCTCGCATGCCGCAGCCATCTGGCAGGTCAGCGTGCAATATGGGAACAGATAGCCAAAAAATATGCAGCATCTCCGCTCGGCGGCAGATTGAAACTCCATTATGTCCCCAGCAGTGAAGAAATTTTTCCGAAAGCTGATATTTACGAATACGGAAGCATGTCGATCAGCTTCTTCCGCAACAAAGAATTACTTGATATCAAAAAGTTTTTTCCATATATCATCGAAAACAAATCTGCACTCATAAATCCATACAGTATTCCGTTTTATTATGTTACTCCGCTGCTGATTTTCAATAAAAATATTCTGAAAAAATTAAACATGCCGCTCCCGTCATATACAAATTATGCAGAACAGAAAGAATATATTGAAGCTGTTACCAGTGCCGCAGAAAAACACTATGACAAATCCACCACCGCACAGGAACTGATTCTTCATTTCGGCAATGATCTTCTGAAAGATTTTTTTACTTTCATCCACGATAATAATACAAATGAAAATGACTTTTTTTCAAGATTTTCAGGAAAATTCCGTGAAATCACCAATTTTTGGCGTAAAAATGCAGTAAGCTATCATCACGGTACAAATTCTGCATATAATAAATTCATTCTCGGCAATACTCCGTTCCTTTTCGGCACAACATCGAATCTCATCAGTTTGAAAGAAAGTGATATTGATTTTGAAACCGGAGGAGCCATGATGTATTCACTTGACAATACATTCTGTCTGGAACAGGTCTTTCTGAGCATTGACAAAAATATTGAACACCCGATTGAATGTATCCGCGCCCTGCACCATTTTCAAAACAACGATATTCAAAAATCAATCGCCGAATCAGGAGCATTACCACTCAATGCCCAAAATTATCAATACCTCCCCTTTGATCTCATTATTCCGGCAAAACACGCCGCTTCCCCGATAAAATTCAATAATTACGATGAATATTACATCGGGCGGCGAATTATCTGTACCGAATTATTGGAAGTGATTATCTGCGGCAAAACTCTTGAAAATTGCATGCGTGATATGCTGCGTTACTCAAAATCATATCTGGCAATGAAAAACTCTTAACCATTACAAAGGAGAAAAAAATGAAAAAAATTGCCCGTTTCACATTGATCGAACTGCTTGTGAGTGTTACTTGTCAAACAGGTGTTTTACCGTTGTATTGCCTCAAAAAAATTCATAAAAACTGCACATCCTTACGCCCGTCAGGGCGCACTTCACGTTTTTTTTGTGATCTTGCCGGAAACGGCAATCGCAAAAAAAGCTCTTCACACCTTCACATCTTCACTCAATCAGCGTTCACGCTGATTGAACTTCTGGTTGTCATCGCCATCATCGCGATACTCGCAGGAATGCTGCTCCCCGCACTCAACTCTGCACGGGAGCGCGCACGCGCCTCAAAATGCATCAGCAACCAAAAACAGATGATGAATGCCAATATCATGTATCAGAGTGACTATGACGGCTTTTACATCCCGGCTTACATCGCTGAATCTCTCGGCGGCTACTATGACATGAAATCATGTAAAATCTGTTACTGGATGTCTTATCTCTCTCTGTATCTGACAATTCCGCAATACATGGATGCAAAACGCCTCAACAGTCTTGTTTTCTGTCCTTCTCAGAAAAATTACGCCGGCGCAGCCCTGTACGCCACCAATTACAGCTGGAACAAAAATGTAGGTTACCGCGATGTAGGCGGCAGCGGAGCTTGGGACTGTGCTCAAGTCCGCAGCGGCAACATTGCAGATCCCAGCAACCTCATTCTTGTCGTTGACGGCGTCAAAGACAAAGAAACTTCAACAAAATATGCAGTCGGCGAAGACTGGGTGAACAATAACAACTCTGCATACAGACTTACAGACATTCACAAAGGCAACAACTCCGGATTTGCCGATGGGCATGTTGAAAACATCAAACCGAACAAAAGTGATTACACCCAATACAAAATCGGCGGTGCAAACGGCATAACTTATCTTGCACCATAACTCATTATGAAAAAATTTATTCTGTTTTTTCTGCTCTGCGGCATATTTACTGTGCTTTCCGGCGCAAATGTCATCCGTCAGGATCTGAAAATCTATCCTGCCGCAAATAAAATTGTCATCGACGGCAAAGATGATGACATAGCGTGGCGCAGCGTCATGCCTGCATCAAATTTCATGCTCATTCGCAAAGGAGGTCTTACCGCCGCCGAAAAGACCGAATTTAAAATGACTTATGATGCCGAATTTCTCTATTGCTTTTTCAAAATGTATGAAAGCAATATGCAGAATCTAAAACGGGGGCCTGCGCCGGATGTTCAGGATAAAATTCAGGAGGATGAAGCAATTTATCTGTATCTGAACCCGCGGAAAGCATTACAGGGATTTTTTGTTTTCGGCGCCAGCCCCATGGGCGCAAAACTTGACAGATTTGTAAACTATGCCGACAACGGATTGCCCGGAAATGCATGGAACTGTTTCAAATGGCAGCTGAAAAGCGGCCGTTTTAACGGCGGCTGGTGTATTGAAATGGCAATCCCCCTGGCAGAACTGCCCCTGCCGGGGACATTCAGCGGCACAGTCGCTCCGGGAGAATTATGGAGCTTCAATATTTACCGCATCCGCTCACAGGGAGAACGCTCACAATACTCTCTGACCGGAGGCAGTGAAAACAATTACGGCTGTTTCGGCTCTCTGGTATTTGACCGCCGCGGCAGAGGCGCATTGCGCATCAAGCCTGAACTTTCTCCGGTATCGATCGGCAGAAATGAACTTGATTTATCAATTTCAAATCAAAAAAACGGCGATAAAATTGCACTTGATATAATCAAAAACAACCGGATTATCAGCACTCAGAATTTAACTGACGGCAAAAATATTTTCACAATTCCCGATGCCGGTGATTATTCCCTGCAAATCACCGTCCGCAACAGCGATCTCTTAAAATACAAATCTGCAGCAAATATCAAGGTCATTGACAAAAAAACAATAATTTCAAAAATATTTGCAGAAGTCAATGCAGCAAAAATATCTCCGGCTCTTGCCGCTGATAAAAATTTCCGGCAGCTTGCCGCAGCAGCTAAACAAAATAATATTGAAAAATCTGTCAGGCAATACAAAAAAATAGTTGAACTGCATCAACAAATAACTTATCCTCTTTTCCTGAACAAAGTAAGTTCCAAAAACAAAATCTTTGCAGCATTCACCGTACCTGCTGACAAAGTAATCCGCAATAAACAGCGTCCGGATGTCGAATTATCCTCAAACGCAAATCTTCACCTTGCCGGAAATGAAATGCGTTCAGTACAATTACTGCTTGTTTCATGCTCAGATGAAGATATCAATGTCGAACTTGCATTTGCATCAAATGCCGCTTTGGATGCGGCATTCTATGAAATCATTCCCGACAGGAAGACTCAAATTCCGGATATTCTCAATCCGGTCAGCTCCGTTACCGTAAAAGCCGGAGAATTAAAATCAATATGGCTCGATGCCGCAGTCAGGGAAAAATATCAGCCCGGCAATTTCAAAGGCAGAATCATTCTGAAAAACAGTAAAAAAAGTATTGCTGTCCCGCTTGACATCAAACTTTTTGATTTTACCCTGCCTGCCGGGACGACACTGCGCCACAATCATTGGCTGACTGCCGGAACATTCAAACGCAAAGTTACGCCGGAAGTTTATGAAAAAGCCTTGCAGACACTTGCGCCGTATCGTTGTGCGCCGTTTTATTTCGACCATACCACACTGCGCAAACTGGTTAAATTTTATTACAGCCGGAAAGATGGTTTTTCATGCGATTTCTCTGCTCTTGACCCATATTTTGAACTCGGCAAAAAATATCATGCCAATGCATTCTGGTCCGCCATGTCATGCGGTATCGGTTCGCTGACGACTTTTGTCAGACAGGATACGCCGGTTTTCGACAAAGATACCAACAAATGCGTTACAGTTATGGATATTCCGGAAATGCGCCGCTGGATCGAATCTTATTCACAAGGCAAACCCCACTACAAAACTAATCCTGAACTTGCCATGATCATGGCAAGTTCAGCAGACAATGAGCGTATATACTTTGATACAAACAAACTATATCTTGCATATCTCCGTGATTTATGCACTTATCTGAAAAAACAGAATGTCGCAGAAAATTCATATTATGAAATATTTGACGAAGCACCGCAGCTCGAACAGCGCTGGCTTGAAATGGTCAAACATTATACTTTTCTCAAAAAGAATTATCCGGATTTGCGTCTGCTCAATTTTGAAGTTAATCCGCTTCAGAAAATTGCCGGTAAAAGTGCTATCGGCATCTCTGATGTATGGGCTCCGCAACTGCATCAATGCACAGATGAGCTGGTTTCTGCAATCAATAAGCGTATTAAAGCAAATCCAAGCGAAGAATTCTGGTTCTATGTATGCAGTGAAAATGTGTACGGCCCCGGCGAATACACTCCGTATGTTATTCATGGACGCCCGAACATCGGCGCACGCATACTGCCGTATTTCGCATGGAAATTCAATGCAAACGGGCTGCATGTCAACGATTTCAAATATCAGCGGCTGGTTCATTGGGATGGCAGCAAACTTCTGCCGACCATGCGTCTGGCAATGCTGCGCGACGGCATGGCGGATTACGAATATTTTGTTCTGCTGCAATCCCTCCGCAATAAATATGCTGAAAAATGTTCTGTTGAATTGTTGAAAAAAATTGATTCTGAACTGCAGATCGAATCTGCAATTTTAAGTTCACCGTACAAATGGACAAAATCTTCAAAAATACTTAACAATAAAAAACTCCGTCTGGCAGAACTTATCAACGAAATATCAAAGAAAGGAAAAACTTTATGAAGAAGATAATTTTGCTTGCATTCATATTGGGAGCATTACTCCTGAATGCAGAAGACACTGTTACTTTCGGAAAACTTGGCAACGATGCTGCAAAATGGAAATTCTCCAAATTCACCAGCCTCGGCATTGAAAACGGTATGCTTCAAGGTATTCTGACCAACAGTCAACCCATGATCTACTCGCCCCAAATCTCACTGAATGCCGATACAGTAAAAAAACTTTCTTTCAAAATGCGCCTCCCGGAAGATATCAACCTGTACGGCAACATCCTCTTTGTTACTGCCGATTCTAAAAACTGGAGCGACAGCAAAATGGTTGATTTCAAAGCCGCCTCCGACGGTAAATTGACTGAATATGTTATCGATATGAGCAAAAACAAATTCTGGAAAGGCACAGTAACCCAGATCCGTTTCACACCGATATATGTACCAGCGTTCAAAGTTTGGAGCAGTTACAAAAAATATATTGAATTTGGCGGTGATTTTCTCAATAATGCCGCACCGTACAAATGGAAATATGATTCATACGGTCTTGAAGAATCTTTTGATGCTCCATCCATGCCAACCGGATATGATCCCAATGTCGGCACCAAAGCTCTCGAATTCAAACTCATGATGAAAGCCCGCAATCCCAAAGCCCGTATCGTTTTTCTCGGCGACTCCCTCACTTTCGGATGGCTGAAGCACAATGTTCCCAAATATGATAACGGATCATACATCTGGAATCAAAAATATCTGCCGCTCAATGTGCAGAATTGTGCTTTGTCCGGTGATAAAGTACAACATACCCTCTGGCAATTGACTGATGGAAAAATCCTCGAAGGCATGAATCCGGAACTTTTTGTCATACTCATCGGCATCAATAATGTCCTCGCCAATGATTCATCAGAAAGTATTGTTTACGGGATCAAAAATGTCATCCATTTGCTCAAGCGTCATTCCCCGGAAGCTAAAATCCTCCTCCTTGGTCTGCTCCCTACCAGATTTGCTGCAAATCCTGCAAAAGGTTATGGAAAAACTTTCGCTGAAGTAAATAAACTGCTCCCCGCACTTCAGGATAACAAACAGGTTTTTTATGCTGATTTAAAAACAGCATTCCTCAATCCCGACGGAACCCGCAATGAGTCGCTCTATACTGATGGACTGCATTTCACCAAAAAAGGCTATGCCGCATTTGACAATGCGCTGATGCCGCAAATAGAAAGATTGCTCAAAAAATGACTGATGCCTTGAATAATGAACGGCAGGAAGCCTTAAAACGTTTCCATGCTTTCGGTTACGGACTTTTCATACACTACGGAGTATATACACTTGCAGGCAGAGGCGAATGGCTCATGTCGCGCGAAAGAATGACTCCGGAAGAATATTTTAAAAATCTTGACCAATTCAACAACACTCCGGATATTGCCGATGAATGGGTGGAAACCGCGGTCAGAAGCGGCATGAAATATGCCGTACTCACAACCCGCCACCATGACGGTTTTCTGATCGGCAAAGAACTCATCCGGCGCTTCGCGGACAAATGCCGGGAAAACGGACTCGGGGTCGGACTTTATCACTCTGTCGGCGACTGGACCGATATGGATTTCCGCAGCGGGCCGGATTCTCCGCGCTGGCAGAAATTTGTTGAGAGAAACCGCGAACGCGAACTTGAACTTGTAACTGAATATGGCAAAATAGATTACATTTTTTATGACGGCTCCCCCATTCCGGAAACATGGAACTGCGCTGAACTCAATCAGGAATTGCGCAGTATTCAACCTCATCTGCTGATCAGTTCCCGCTGCGGTTTGGATGAAGATGTTGCATCTTCCGAACAAAGTTCCAGAGCGCACAGCGGCGTTTGGGAAAGCTGCTACACCATGAATAATTCATGGAGCTACGTCCCATACGACCAGAACTGGAAAAAACCGATTGCCATTGAAAAAATGCTGATGAATATCCGTCATAACGGCGGCAATCTGCTGCTAAATGTCGGGCCGCGTCCAGACGGAACAATCGGAAATACAGAAAAATCCATCCTCAACGAAGTTGCGGAATGGCTGAAAATCAATCATGAAGCCGTATTTGATGTCGATGCTCACCCGTTCAATTATCACGACCAGGAAGTTTCCACCGGCAAAACTCCTCATGTTTATATTTCCATGTCAAAAGACTGGCCGCTGGATGAAACTGTAATTTGCGGCATAGGCAACAAAGTCATTGCCGCTGAAATTATCGGAGATGACCGTCCTGTAACATTTTCTCAGGGGCCGGAGCATCTGCGTCTTAAAATACCGCATAATGCAAATCCCGAAAGACTGCGCATTCTCAAACTTACAATCGAAGGAGAACCGTTCGGCATTCCCAATACAATGTGGCCGAAAAACAACTTCCGCGTCTGCTGAATAACTTAAACGGCAGTTCCGCACAGCACGAGATAAACAGTATAGCCGATATAACCAAGTGTCAGAATCGCACCTTCCATCCGGCTTACTGTTTTGCCGCTTGCCATAAAAACAAACAACAGCAGAAAGAAAAAGCCCATTACGCCGAAATCAATATAATTCAACGCACCGCCCGGAATCGGTTTGATCAATGCTGTTACTCCGAGAATACCCAATATATTAAAAATATTTGATCCGATAACATTGCCGAGTGCAATATCTTTCTCGCCCTTGCATGCCGCAACAACTGATGTTGCAAGTTCAGGCAATGATGTCCCGACGGCAACAACCGTCAAGCCGATAACTGCATCAGACAAATGCCACAGCTTTGCAAAATAAACCGCACTCAACAGAAAAATTTTTGCACCGCCAACCAAAGCTCCCAAACTGGCAATAACAATAATTACTGCCAGATACAGCGGATAAACTGCACCGTTATTTTCTTCCTGCATTGATCCCTTGCGTGATGAAACAATATTACACACTGTATCAACCAGCAGAATACAGAAAAATATACCACCGGCAAGCCGGCTCAAGCTATTTTGCATAAAATAAAAAAGCGTCAGGACAACAGCAGCTCCAATCATAAGCGGAACATCTTTTTTCAACAATCTTTTGTTTACATTCAAAGGAATAATGCATGCACAAATCCCCAATATCAACCCGATATTGGCAATATTTGAACCAACTACATTGCCCATGGCAATTCCGGGATTGTTTTGCAAAGCAGAGCTGACACTTACTGCAAGTTCCGGCGCACTGGTGGCAAATGCAACCAATGTCAATCCTATCACCAACGGAGATATTCCGAATCTTCCGGCGATATCAGAACCGCCTTTGACCAGATAATCTGCACCGAAATACAATGCGGCAAGTCCCCCCAGAAAATAAAAAATATTCAATACAATTTCCATTTTTCAATCCTTCATTTTGTAAAAATATTCCTGCACTCTCTGATTGCATCAGAACTGCCAAGCACCATTACGATATCACCTGCTTCAAGAACAGTATTACCGCGCGGAACAATAATTTTATCATCGCGATGAATCATCAGCACCAGCACACCTTTAGGCAAATGCAGTCCGGAGATCGATACATCGCCGAAATCACGGGTCACTACCAATTCACGCGAAAGCATACTTTTGTCGCCTGTTTCCTCTATGGCAAGCGGAGAGCGGCGTTTCTTTTTCAATGGAGCATCAAGGTTCAGCCATTTGGCAACCGGCATTATTGTCATTCCCTGCAATACAACCGATGTCAAAACGATAAAAAACACAATATGGAACATATATGAATTTTCGTACACTCCCAGCATCATTGGAAATGTAGCCAGCACGATCGGCGCGCCGCCGCGCAAACCGACCCATGAAATAAACAAACGCTCTTTCAAAGTAAATTCACTGCGGATCAAACTTAAAAAAGTAGCCGCCGGACGCGCAGCAAACATCAGAAACAATGCCATGCCCAAGCCTACTCCGCCGGCATACAACAATTTACTCGGATATACCAGCAAGCCCAGCATCAAAAACAGCGCAACTTGCATCAGCCATGCAATACCATCATAAAAACGCCCGACACCATTATGAAACACAAATCCCTTGTTGCCCATAACAATACCGGCACAATAAACTGCCATAAAACCATTGCCTTTCAGCAATTCCGCTGTTGAAAACACCGCCAGCACAATGACAATGGACAGTACATAATACAATCCATTATACTCAAAATCAATGTTATTGTAAATCCATACAGCCGCGCGCCCCACAACATATCCAACCAATAATCCTGCCGCCATACGCCAGCAGAAACTCGGAATTATCAGCAAATAATGCCATGCAGGAACCGTTCCGCCGGACGCTGTTTCCTGCAAGACAATGTTTATCATAAAAATCGTCAAAAATGCCGCCATCGGATCATTGCTGCCGGATTCAAACTCCAACAAAGGCTGCAATTTGCCGCGCAAACTTACACTTTTTGACCGCAGAATGGAAAAAACCGCCGCCGCATCTGTTGACGAAATAATACTGCCCAACAACAGACACCAGGCAAAAGAAAGAGATTTCTCCGGCACAAAAACTTCACCGATTACCCACATGAATACACCGCAGAAAAATGCCGTCAGCAAAACTCCGATACTCGACATCAATCCGCCGGGCAGAAAAACTTTTTTCATAGAATCAAAGGAAGTGTCAAATCCGCCGGAAAACAATATAAATGCCATAGCCACCGACCCGATTGCATTGGCAAGTTCTGTATTATCAAATTTTATCCTGCCTATACCTTCGCCGCCGGCAAGCATTCCCACTACCAGAAACAAAAGCAGACACGGCATGTTGATATGCGTCGATATTTTGCTCGACATCAAACTCAGCATGAGCAAAAAAGCCACTATTGCCAACGAGCTGAATAAATCCATATTTTCAAAAATCTTTCTTTTTCAAGTAAAAAATACCGTGTGATATATTCGCTAATATAATACAATATATCTTTTTTTCAACATTGGAAAGTATAAAAATACAAAAACCGGAGCCTTTTGCCAAAGTTAACACAAGTTTGTCATAACAAATACACACTGCTGCGAAAAAGGGCGTATTTTTAGTTTTACAATCGACAGCCGGAAAATTCTTCCGCTTTTTTTACTTTCAACACTTGACAAAAAATAAAAACAGTTATATAGTATGGTAAAATCAAAGTAAAATCATAATGCAAAAAAAGTAAAATATGATTCAGAGCAACAAAATTCCAATCTATATCCAACTGAAAAATGCTATCCTTGCGGATATCAAAAACGGCAAATATCCCGAATTTTCAGCACTCCCTCCCGTCAATGCGATAGCCGATAATGCAGGCGTCAGTGTCAGAACAGCATACATTGCCGTACAGGAACTTATAAAAGACGGGATATGTTTCAAACGTCCGAAAAAAGGTACTTTTGTCGGGACTCCCGCAAATTTAACCAAACACTCTGTGTGTGCAGTATGGACACAGTATAATTCAGACACTCCGCTTGAACATCCGCTTTCAAGCGTTTTCTATTGCGGACTATTGCAGGGATGCGCTCAAAACAATATAACCCCCGTTCTGATAAACGATGATCCCGAACCCGTAATCAAACGTTATGACCGTTCCAATGAATTTGATTGCAAAGGCATGCTTGTTCTTGACAGAGGAAAATTCAACAAAACCGTCGAGCTTGCAAAAAAATTTCCGGAAAAGAAATTTTTCTTTATAAACTACTTCGTCAAAAAACTTGATACTCAGCCGCCGAATATGTTTTCCATTGTCAATGACGATTACAACGGTGCATACAAAATGGCTGAACATATAATCTCGCATAACTGCAAAGATATCATCATTTTATCTGCCAAACTCACCACCGATGACCGCACCTATCATGACAGACTTAAAGGGGCACTTGCCGCTTTTAAAGAATATTCCATAAATATAAGCAAAAAAAATATCTTTTTGCTCGACCGTACCAATCAAATACAAAACGCACAACTCTCAATAATAAAACTTTTGCGTTCAGGACGCCGCCCGCATGCAATTTTCTGCGTCAATGACCTGCTTGCAGCAGGTGCATCACAAGCGCTCAATGCAGAGAATATCAATAATATCAAAGTTACAGGCTTTGACCATTTGTTTCCGAACTATGCCGCAGAAGGCGGTTTTGCAACCATGAAAGTTCCTTATACCCAAATGGTAATGAAAGCACTGAAAATGCTTGATTCCAACGAAAAAATATCTGATAATATTATAAAAATACAATCTGAAATAATTGAATAGAGTTTGGAAAGGAAATGACATGCTGAAGGTAAAAAGATACTCAGGCAACCCCATTCTGACACCGCGTCCTGAATTGCGCTGGCGCGGTTCAGCCAGAAATCCCGGAGTTATCTATGACGGACAAAAGTTTCACATGGTGTTCACCGCCGATTCAAAACCATCTGACGGAATTATCCGTCTCGGTTACGCATGGAGTTCTGACGGTTATCACTTTGAAGAAAATGACGAACCGTGGATGGAAAATGACCTGAAACCCGGCACATTTGACCATGCAGGATGTGAAGATGCCCGCATAACTTATCTTGAAGGCAGATATTATATCGCCTATGCAGGACGGGCAATCAATATGCGCGATTACGCTTTCGGCGCCAGAACTCCCGGCCCTGACGGCAATTTAAATCCGAGCTGGACTGACAATTACCGCCGCGTCGGGCTGGCAGTTACCGATGATTTCAAGACCTTTGAAAAATTGGGCCCGATTACCAGCGAACATATTTCTGACGCAAATGTGGCACTGTTCCCGGAAAAAATCAACGGTAAATACGCAATGCTTCACCGTCCGACGGCATTTATCCCGTGGACATTGCCGCTGCATTATCATCCCGGCTGTATCTGGCTTGCCTTTTCTGACAGATTGGATTTCTGGAGTACCAATAAACGCGAAATGGGCTGGAACATGATTGACGGAGAAGATATCATGGACGAAGTCCTTTTGCTTGCACCGCAGCAGAAATGGGAAGAAACGAAAGTCGGCGGCTCCGGCGTACCGATAAAAACTGATGACGGCTATTTGATGACTTATCACGGAGTTGACCGCATGGGCAAATATTATGTCGGATTGGCTCTGCTTGACCGTGAAGACCCGACCAAAGTTCTCGCCCGCACACCAGAACCGATTTTCGCACCGGAAACAGATTATGAGCATAACGGCAGAGGATTGCATTGCGTATTTCCCTGTGCCAATATTGTTATCGACGATACAGTAATGATGTATTACGGCTGCGGAGATGTTAATGTCGGTCTTGCTGAATTTTCACTTAAAGACGCCTTGAAACATATCAAACAATATAAAACAAAGGACTGAAAAATGAAAAAAACATTCACTCTCATCGAACTGTTGGTAGTAATTGCGATTATCGCCATTCTCGCCGGCATGCTCCTCCCCGCACTCGGAAAAGCCCGTGACAGAGCAAGAAGTGCAGCTTGTATCGGGAGACAGAAACAGTTATCTTTTCACTTGTTTTCATATTCCAATGACAGTGATGATTGGCTGTTGCAGATATGTGACTATGCAGGAGGCTCTAATAAAATATGGATGGTAGTATTAAATGAACTCGGATATGAAAAATGGGAAAATTTTATGGCCCGTACTACCGCAGCTAAAAAATCAGTTTTTTTCTGTCCTTCTGACAAACGTGTCGGCAATTCAACAGCAGGAGATGTTCAACCTTCATACGGCTTGAACAGTATTTTTACACATTGTGGAGGGACTAGTGGTAAAATCGGTATAAATCACACAAGAAATTATGCATGGGTCAAAATAGGAATGGTAAGGAATCCTTCTGAAGCTGTATATCTTGGAGAGAGTCAGCATCCCGAAAGTGATGCAAATACTGTTGACAAAACCAATGCCAACAGTAATGGTTTCGGAATCAATCCTTTTGAGTATAATTTGTCCTTCCGTCATAATGATTTTAAGATGATAAACTTTATTTGCGTTTCAGGCAATGTAAAAACTGGTGACCGCAAAAATATTCCGCAAAAAGGATGGACTAATCCTCAATTCACTTGGTTTTGGGGAAATTATTGGGCAAAACCCAAACAATATCGTCCCAATACCAATATTTAATTTGCAGAGAATAATATGAAACTGTTTTTATTGACATGTATGCTTATCATCGGCAGTATTCTTACTGCCGATGAAATACTGTGGCAGGAAAATTTTGATAATGACGGAACCTTGCAGGATAACGGGTTCAGTGTCGTTGTGAAAAACACCAAAGATTCCTTTACCGTCAAAAACAAAGAAGCAATTCTTACTTGCAGCAACGCACCGTACAAAGGATTGCTTTTGCAGAAAAAAGTTCAGCTTGTGCCGCAAAGTGAATTTACTTTTGAAGCCAACATCCGCATGGACGGCAGTGAACGTTTTACCATGATGGCTCTGAAAATTGAACTCGGCAATATACTTATGTCTTTCCGCAACAGAGAGTGGCACATCCACCGCTATTCAAAAAATGACTGGTTTGCCGCAGGCAAAATAAAATACGGAGTTTGGCAGAAATATAAAATCCGCTTTGATGCCGCCAATCGCACCGCAGAATATTTTATTGACGACATGGACATTCCCGTTTTTGTCGACGACAAATCTGAATTTGACCCGACCAAAAGCGATTTGCTGAAAATCGGGAATTACGGTCTTTCTGCAGGCACTGTTATTTGCGGTCTGCGCAATATGAAATATACTGAATATAAAAAACAAATCAATACCGGGAATGTGCTTTTTGAGGAAAAATTTGCCGTCAACGGCACTCCTGAAGATAACGGTTTTAAAATCATCGTCAATAACCAGAAGGATGAATTCACCATTTCTGACGGCGTTTTGAAAATGGTCTGTTCCAATAAGCCTTACCGGGGAACTGCAATTCAAAAAAGAGTTCCCCTGCCCGCTCAATGTGAACTGATTTTTGACGCCAACATCGGCATGACCGGCACAAGTGGAAATTTCAATAACGCCTCCTTGAAAATCGAATTCGGCAATCTGCTTATGGCATTCCGCAACAAACAATGGTGGTGTCACAAACCGTCCGAAAATAAATGGATCGTTCCGGCAAAAATCAAAAATAATGTCTGGAACACCTTCAAAATCCGCCTTGACGCCAATGCCAAACGGGCTGAATTTTTTGTAAATGACATGACAACTCCTGTTTTCATTGATGAAAAATGTGAATATGACCCCAAAAAACAATTCACCCTTACTATTGCAAATTATGGTCTTGCCCGCGGAACGATCGTCAATGCCGTCCGCAATTTGCGTGTCATGAAAATTACAGAAAATACAAAGGCTCAAAAAAAAAATGATTTGAACGGAACAATGCTCTTTGTCGGAATGGATACAGACAAATATCCGCTGGAAAAATATGCGGCAAAATTCGGCAAAGGGCAAATTACCAAATTCTTTTTTACCACTCCCGCCGTCAATCTCAGCAATTCTTCAAACAAATACACTATCAATCCGACACCGCCGTTTCACCCCGTCTCTTTGCCGAGCTGTGTCATCATGGCTGACATCCCGCTTGACGCTATCCCGCAATATGCGCAAAATCAAATACTTGAAGCGGTCAGCCAAGGCGCATATCTGCTGATATTCAACGGACTTTTCACTTTGAACAAAGGAAATTTCCGCAAAACACCGTTTGAAAAAATACTCCCCGTCACCGTCAATGACCCGTGGACAAAACCTATTGCCAAAAAAGGAACAAAAACAAGTTTCATAAATAACAATCTCGCCCTTGCTGCAAACGGAAAAATCATCGTCATAATGTCCCCGGAAGGCAGCAATGAATTGCTGAAAAAAGGCATTTGAAAGGAACTGATAAAATGAAAAAATTCTTAATTGCAGTCATGAATTTCATATTTCTCTCTGCGCTGTCAGCCGTAACAATCAATGAAAAATCAGGAAATTTCACGATCGCCAATGATTTTTACAGAGTAAGTTTGAATAAAGATGCAGCTTATGCTTTGAAAATAAATAATATCGGCAAAAATACAATCCCGTCCGCCATGGCAACACCGATTTTTGAGGTTGATAATGACCTTGAAAAATATGATGGCAGATACAATCCTGCTCCCGCTTCCGTCTCCCGCAGTCAGGCACTTTGCAATATTCAAAAAAACAGCGGCAATGAAATCGTATTGCAAATAAGTTATAAATTTTTCGGCGGTACTGTCACTGAAAATATGACTTTTGACAATACACCTCTCATCAAATACAATGTCAGTATAAAACACACCTCCCGTTTGTACGCTCATTATTTCAGAGTTTTTATGATTCCCGGAGTAAAAAACGGCATTTTTCTGCCCGATATGCAGCGTATTCAGGGCGTTTGGAACAATAACGGCGCCGCGCTCAAAGGTCACGGCTGGCGCGCTGCATGGTACAACCGTAAAAAAATCGGCATCGGTCTGGCTGTTGCACCGCAAAGCGATTTGTGCGGAATTGAATATTCCATGCAAGGCGGCATAAAAGACGGCTGGGGAACTTCACGCGCCAATATAAACGCAATTTTCGGCACACTCAATAAATACGGAAAAAACGGAGAAAAAAACTTTAACTACACTCTCATTCTCTGTAATTCTGCAGAAAACATGCGCCAAAATGCTGAAAAAATCGTTGGCAAATCTCCCGAATACGAATTCTTTTCCTACCAACTCAAAAAACTTGCCGTCCGCCCCGGAGAAGATAATGCCATTATCGCTGAAATACGCAATAACTCTGCACAAAAAACAGATTTAATTTTCAAATCACGGGTCAATTACAACCTCGATTCAGAGAAAATCCTCTCAGAATACAAACTTTCTCTTGCCCCCAACGAGCGCAAGGTTTTTGAAATTCCCGTAAAATTTCCGACCGATTTGCAAAAAGGCGCAGCCGTTACTTCCGAACTTATCGGTTCTGACGGCAAAATTACCGCTTCCGCAGTGGAATATTGTACCGTAACTAACCATTCCTACCGCGATACAGGCTTCGGCATCATCAATGCGGCTCAGGCATATCAAAATGGTTCTGAATTTGCATGGAGCAGAAACTTCAAAAACAAATACGTCGGCAACTTTGAATATTACTGCTGGATGCCGTCAACGATTTTCGGTCTTGCTCCGAAAGAAAATTCATGGCGTCCGCACACCGAAGCAAAATATTTTTCTCTCATAACCAAAGATTTTTTGAAAAAACTCAACAGTGAAGCAAAAAAACAAGGGGTCGGCGTTTATGCCATGATAACAGGTTTGTGGAACTACAAAATCGGTATGCAGTACCCCGAATATCTGCAATACGCCAAAAACGGTCAGCCGCTTATTTATAACGGCTCAATGCGTCCCGACGGTTCACGCCGCGCCACTCTCAAAGCCAACATGTTCTACCCCGACCGTGCGGCACAGTGGGGCAATGAAATGGCGGATTCCATTGATATGTTCGGCTGGGCCGGATGCCGCTGGGACTGGAATTTTCTGCCCAATGTCATGTCAGACCCGCTTTACATGGGCGAATTTACTGACGACTGGTACGATTACAGAGGAATTCCGCAATCAAAACTTTTCCCGGATCCGGATAAAACCGGTGTCGGATGTTTAAAGGCATGGCGCGCCGCAGTTGCCAAGCGCCATCCTGACTTTGTTTACGGTACAAATTACGGTTCATCCCCCGATGAATGGAAAAAAACTCCGCTGTATCACAAAGAATCAGCGACCAATTCCGTCGTGCTTTTTGAAGATATGCTTGGTTATTCTGCAAAAAAATTCTGCACTTTTGAGAGCTGGGGCAGCGAACTTTTCAACCGTTGCGACCTCGTGCGCCGTTACGGAGCATCTCCTGTCGTCGGCATGATGCGCGGACTCAATCCCGGCAGTGTATCGTATGATCTTGCTCAATACACCTGCGCCGCCGCAGGCGTCAAATGGTGGATGGGACACGACTTGAATCTTTTGAGCGATGAGGCTGAACGCAACCGCTTTTTATTGCGCTTTGCTGAGTATTACTACAATCCGGAATTTCTCAAAAGCACAAGCAATTCTGTTAATTTACAGAAAAATTCAAAAGTTCTCTGGCGACAATTCATCCGTGAACGCAAACTCCAAAACGGTCGTGAAATCGTTATGCCGCTTATCAATCTCCCCGAAGAAGATAACACCATCTGCCGCCACTATGACAAATTGAATACACGCAAAAACCTGACCTTCAATGTCACGCTGTACAATTCTGAAAAAATTGATTCCGTATGGCTCATGACTCCGCAAAATCCCGTAAAAGCAATCAAATTGCCGGTCCAAAACAATAGTTTCAGCGTCCCGGAACTGTACAATACTGCAATGGTGCTTATCCGTTTGAAAGGGAAATGATATGAAGTTTATCATAATTCTGATTTTTGCCGTTTCTTCTGCCTTTGCCGCGGATAAAACAGTTTTTTCCGAAAATTTCACCAAGCCTGACGCCTTGAAATCATGGCGCAAAGTTCAAAAAACAAACGGGGCAAAGTTCGTCATTGCTCCGGACGGATTGCATGTTGAACACAAACATTTGCGCAACGGCGGCGGTTTTATTGAAATACCTGTCCCGCTTATCAAAAAAGGCAGACTGGATTTTGATGTTGAAGTCGTCCTGCCGCGAGGCGGATCTCCCGGTATCGGACTGATGGTTGAATTATACAATATTTCAACATTTTTCCATGACGGCTGCCGTGACTGGCGCATGTATTTTCCGGAAGCCAATGCCAAAAGAGTTCCATATTTCAATATTGAACCTGTCGGTCATCAGAAAATAACAGGAATCATCCGCAACAGAAAAACTCACTGCCGTATCCGCTTTGATGAGGAAAACGATCTGGTTGAATTTTATGCCAATGACATGACCGACCCTGCTGCGGCAAGGTATGATGTTTCAATTTTCGGACATGCTTTTTATCGCGGCGGATATCTGCGTATCGGTTCTTTCGGGTATGCTCCGTCAAATTACTACACTTGCATAACCAATCTTGTACTGACAGAAGAAACAGCCGATACAGCAGCCCCAAATGTCCGCAATCAGATACTTGTCTTCGAAGGCATGGGCTCTGACCATTATGTTATGAAAAAACTTTTTGCCGATAATGCAAAAAATATACGCTCATATCCATGGCTGTCGCCGGGGGCATGTCCCGGCAATTTCAACAATTATCAATACTTCAAACTTCCGGGTTATTCAACCATTGACAATGCAAAACTCATCGTTTTCAATGACGCTCCCAATGTGGCAAAAGCATTGCAGAAAAAAATTCTTGCCGCCGTCCGTGACGGGGCAGCTCTGCTGATAAACGGCGGCTTGTTTTCTCTTGCCAACGGCAATTTTGCAAACTCTCCCATAGGTGACGCTTTGCCGCTTAAAATAAATCAGCAATGGAGTCTTGCAGGAAATTCCAAAACACCGCTGATAATAGGCGGCACTAAAAACAAAGGAATTATATATTACTATTTTCCGGCGGAACTTACTGCAGATGCGGAAGTACTGTTCAAAGCAAAAAATATCCCGTTAATGCTCAAAAAACAGTACGGCAAAGGAAAAATCATCGTCTTTTGCGGAACTCCCGCAGGTCCTGATACAAAAGACGCTTTTTACCGCAGCGGCTGTTTTCAGGAAATGCTGTCAGCGGCACTTCGCTGAATAATACTGAAAATGACTGATTTGTTATAGGTGGGAAAGAAAACTTTTTTGCAAAAAAGTTTTCTTTCCCCCTACCCCCCAATCTTTCAAAAAACTCTTATGTTCCCTTTAAGGGGAGATAATGAAATTATTTTTTTTGAAAATAAAAAATTATCAGTATATGTTTAGTACAGAGCCCATTGTTTTATCAATAAAGATTTGATATATAACATATTTTTTGCCAAAAAGGTACACAAGAGTTTTTTGAAAATGATGAGGGGGTTCCTCCGTCGCTTTAAGCTATGGCGGGACAAGGCAGGGGGAGAAGAAAAAACTTTTTTGCATCCAGATGTTGAATGGGTAAATGTCGTTGATATTGCAGACGAGGTAAACAGCCGTCTTGCAAACTGATTGGCTCTGTACTGAACGCAGACTGCTTTTTATTATTTTATCGGTAAAGATTTGATATATAACTTATTTTTTGCTAAAAAGGTACACAAGAGTTTTTTGAAAATGATAAGGGGGTGCAGGGGGAGAAGAAAAAACTTTTTTGCAAAAAAGTTTTTTCTTCTCCCCCTGCAATAAATCAGTATTCTTTTATAACACAGCCTATTCATTTTATTTTCAGCGCACGATATATCAAAACCGGATGATGCGGCTCGAATTCCAGAGAAAACGAATCTGCCAGCGCCTCATTCAATGTTGCCTGATACCAATAACTCAACTTCAAATCTTTGACCGGATATTTCAGATTTTCAGAATTCCTTATCACCAGATGACTGTCAAGCGAAATTATCGAAACCTGTTCGCCCTTTGCCGCCGGAAAAGTCCCGCCCTCAAAAATCACAAAAAATTCACCATGATCTGTTATGATTTTTATGTTCGGCAATTCCTCTGCATACAACGCCAGCAGCGAAAGATTACCCAGCGTATGATCTTCACGCTTGCCGGTTGCCCCGAGAATCACAACATCTTCATACCCCTGTGATCGGCAATAACGGAAAGCCTTGCTCAAATCATTGCTTTCCTGTTCTGCAACATGCACGATTTTATCAGCAAATTTCTGCTTCAGCTGGTGCGCCAAACTGTCCAGATCACCAACGATTTTATCCGGCTCAAGTCCGAAACGGAGCAATTTTTCTGCCGCACCGTCGCAGCATATTATATGTTCAGCGCGCTTTAATATCCCCAATGTCCGCGGCGTTGACGGAAAATCTCCGTCCGCCAATATGACCGTTGAATATTTTTCAACCATTTTTCACCTCTTTTGACCATTGAACATAAAAAATAATACCATTGATCAATGCAATACACCACATCAGAAGACTTGCAACTGCACCGCCTTCATTCAGGTAAACACGCAGCCACATCACTATTGATGCAATATTGACAACAGTCCACAAAAACCACTGTTCCGAACAGCGTTTTACCGTCATTATCATCGCCGCAACCGACAGAACTGTAGTCAAACTGTCAAGTCCCGGAGTTCTGCCGCCGATAAACTTCAACAGCAATGCATAAATCACAATTCCTGCCGCAGATGCAGCCGCAAGTATGATTCTGCCTTTGAAATTCAATTTTGTTTTAAAAATCTCATGCCGGGAATTAAGATGTTTGCGCCAGAAAAAAAGTCCGACAAACATCATCGGCAAATAATACCCCCAATTCAGCATCACCTCTCCGAAAAGCTTATACTGATATGAAATCAATCCATAACAAAAACTGTTGATGATGCCGAAAAAATAACAACTCACTTTCCCTTTGCCCGCCCACAATGCGTACCATGTACTTGTCAATGCAGAAATTATTCCGAGCCAGTTATCTTTCAAAATCAGCGAAAGAACAATAATGGCAAAACTGCATGAAGCCATCCACGCAATTTCCCATTTTTTCCAGCCGCTCAATTCATTTTTTATAAAATTCAGCATATAAGAGGTCACTTTCTGGAATCTTCCCATATTTTTATACGGTTTAGAACATCTTTTTTTGATGCCGGGCGGTTATTCAGCATAATTTCATATGCAAGATTCATGGTATATATTTCATCGCGTCTTTCATAAGTACGCTGGCGTATAATATTGACCAGTCCGTTCAGTTCAGCACCGCTGTAAGAGTGCGTATTTTCTGCAATATAATCTATAAAACCATCTTCCATGCCTACAGAACCTTTTTTGAAAGCATTTTGCAGTATCTGTTTCCTGGCTTCAATGTCCGGTAAACCGACAAAGGCAAGAATATCAAAGCGTCCCGGACGCAGAAACGCTTCATCAATATTCCACGGGGTATTGGTTGCTCCCATCAGCAAAACAGGATTCTTCCTCTCTTTCACTCCGTCAAGTTCCTGTAAAATTATTGAAACGACTTTGCGTGTAACTTCATGTATATTATCATTGCGGTTTCCGAACAAAGTTTCCATTTCATCAAAAAATATCACTGACATAGGATTTTTACCGGCTTCAGCAAAAATATTACGAATATTCTGTTCTGATTCTCCAACATTTTTTGAAAAAACATCGGCGGCACTTATGGTATAAAACGGCAGCTCCAATTCCCCTGCAACAGCTTTGGCTATAAAAGTTTTTCCTGTTCCGGGCGGTCCGTAAAGCATCACGCCTCCGCCTGACTGCAAACCGTATTTTTGAGCGAGTTCAGGATTTTTCACCGGTTCGACCAAACGCAAAAATATCTGTTTTTTTACATCTTCCATGCCGGCGACATCTGCCAGACGCACATCCGGGCGTTCTGCCAGCAGAGTTTTCTGTACTGCGGGATTTTCAGGATTGCCATGAGAATTGCGCCATTCATCTATTTTCTTCATCAGTTCATAATTTATTGAAGGGGAAACATTTTTCAGTACATCATCCGCCAGATTTTTTGAAAATCTTTTTTCTTTTTTTGAAAAAGCCTGCTGACGGAGAGCAGTTATCAAGCCATTTATATCTGCTCCACTGAAAGATTCGGTTTTTTCTGCCAGATAACTTATAAAGTCTTTTTCTGCTTTAAGTTTTCCCTGCCGCAGAGCTGATTGTATTATTTTCTCTCTTGCCTCAATATCCGGCAAACCGACAAACGCGAGAATATCAAAACGCCCAGGACGCAGAAACGCTTCATCGACTTTCCACGGAGTATTGGTTGCTCCCAGCAGTAAAATCGGGTTTTTATTTTGCTCAACGCCGTCAAGTTCCTGCAAAATGATTGAAATGATTTTTTGCGTTACTTCATGCACATTATCAGTGCGTTTGGCAAAAATTATCTCCATTTCATCGACAAAAATCACTGAAAGCGGATTTTTTCTGGCATTATCAAAAAATTCTTTGATCTTTTTCTCTGATTCTCCGACATATTTTGAAAAAATATCCGCTGCATTGAGCATATAAAACGGAACAGACAATTCTCCTGCAACAGCTCTGGCTATAAAAGTTTTGCCTGTCCCCGGCGGCCCGTAAAGCATTACGCCGCCGCCTTTTTTCAAGCCGTACTTGCGTGATTCAGACGGATTTCTTATCGGTTCAATCATGCGCAGGCGTATCTGTTCTTTTACTTCATCCATTCCGGCGATATCGTCAAGTTTTACATTCGGGCGGTCAGTCAAAATTCCATTTTTCCCGTCATTGACGGCTTTCATACTGTCAGAATTATAATTGATAACACCTTTCAGCATCTTTATAAATACCGGAATACCTATTGCCGCTAAAATAACCGGCATCCATAAACTCACAGCCGGAGAAATTGCAATAAATCTGCCGTCAAGAAAATTCAAGCCGATACTGATAATTATCAATCCCGCCAAAAGCGAAAAAGAAAAAATTATAACCATTGCCGTTTTATGTATAGAACCCGGCATTTTATACTCCGGACAAACTTTAACGACCAATCTGGATACAGCATATATCATCAAATACAAAAAAAAGAAAATAAAATGTGACCCGATTTCGGCAATTTTTGCAGCACTTTTTACATTTGCTGTCAATTCAAATATTTTATTATTAGCGACTTGCAGCGTTCCGGAAAAACATCCGAGCAAAATAATAACCAATATCCCTTTGCCAATATCCCGTATTTTATTATCACAAATACCGCAAAAAATACGGCGGACAGGGAAAAATATCAGAAATGCCATAAAATAAGACATTCCAGTTTTGCAGAAAAATATTACAATCAAGGCAGCAAGCAGCAGTGCAGAGGCACTTTTCCATGAAGCAAGAACATCTTCCTGTTCATTAGTTTCGGCAATTTTTTCTTCCATTTTATTTTTCCTGATATATTTCTCATCATGTTTTGTATTAAGATAATATATTTTTTCATTTTTTCCACAAGTAAAAGTGATTTTTTATGTTTTTTATCTTGAAAAATGGCTGAAATGTATTAAATTACCTTTATGTAATAAATCGTATTTTCTCAACTTTTAATAACATAACTGAAAGGTTACAAAAAATGGCTATTTCTCCGCTTCAGAAGGCCCGCAGTGCTTATGCACCCAAACTCCCCGTCGCCCTCCGCAAAGGCGCTCTCGTCAAAGTCGTTTCCGGTGAACCCACCACCGCAGTCAGCGATGTTGACAAAATCAAAGCTCTCTTCCCCGCTACTTTCGGCAGCCCCGTACTGACTTTTGAACAGGGCGAAGGTGCCAAAGGCAATGCCATCAATGTCGGTGTCATCCTCTCCGGCGGCCAGGCTCCCGGCGGTCACAACGTTATCGCCGGTCTTTTCGACGGTCTTAAATCAATCAATGCCGACAGCAAACTCTACGGCTTCCTCAAAGGACCCGACGGTCTGGTCAAAAATGAATTTATGGAACTTACCTCCGACATCATTGACGCTTACCGCAACACCGGCGGGTTCGATATGATCGGGTCCGGCCGTACCAAACTCGAAACTGAAGAACAGTTCAAAAAAGGCGCAGAAAACTGCAAAGCTCTCAACATCTCCGCTCTCGTTATCATCGGTGGCGACGACTCCAACACCAATGCCTGTCTGCTCGCTGAATACTACAAGAGCAACAATGTCCCCATTCAGGTCATCGGCTGCCCCAAAACTATTGACGGCGACCTCAAAAATGAATGGATTGAAACAAGCTTCGGGTTTGATACCGCATGCCGCGTTTACAGCGAACTCATCGGCAATATCGGCCGCGATGCAAACTCCGCTAAAAAATACTGGCACTTCATCAAATTGATGGGCCGTTCAGCTTCACATCGCTCTCGAATGCGCTCTCCAGACCCAGCCCAATGTCGCCATCATCTCTGAAGAAGTCGAAGCCAAAAAGATGACTCTCGGTGAAGTCGTTGACTCAATCGCCAAAGCTGTCATCGCCCGCGCTGACAAAGGTCTCAACTTCGGTGTGGCTCTCATTCCCGAAGGTTTGATCGAATTCATCCCCGAAATCAAATCTCTCATCGCTGAACTCAACGACCTGCTCGCTCAGGAAGCCGCAGAATTCGGTAAACTCTCCGATGCTGATTCAAAAATCGCTTTCGTCGTCGGCAAACTCGGCGCAGAATCAAAAGCTGTCTTCACCTCTCTGCCCAAAGGTATCCAGCTCCAGCTCTGCAACGACCGCGATCCCCACGACAACGTTCAGGTTTCTCTCATCGAAACCGAAAAAATGCTTGCTGAAATGGTCAAAACCAGCCTGAAAAACAACCCCGCTTTCAAAGGCAAATTTGCTACACAGGTTCACTTCTTCGGTTATGAAGGCCGCTGCGCAGCTCCCTCAAACTTTGACGCTGACTACTGCTACAGCCTCGGTTTCAATGCCGCTGCTCTGATCGGCGCAGGCAAAACCGGTTACATGTCCAGCGTCCGCAACAATATCAAAAAATCCGATGAATGGATCGCCGGCGGTATTCCGATCACCATGATGATGAACATCGAACGCCGTCACGGCCATGATAAACCCGTTATCAAAAAAGCTCTCGTCGAACTCGACGGCAAACCTTTCGCTTTCTTCGCCGCCAACCGCGATAAATGGGCTGTTGAAACCGCTTATGTTTATCCCGGTCCCATCCAGTATTTCGGTCCCTCCGAAGTTTGCGATCTGGTCAGCAAAACTCTCACCTGCGAAAAAGCATAAGGTTATTCATCATGGCTGAAAATTCTATCGATGTCCGTTATG
>JAZSRU010000078.1:0-44302 GCA_045538635.1 Victivallaceae bacterium | reverse complement strand
AAAGAGTGGATTGGATATATTTTTAAGGAAATAAAAAAAATTCGGAATTGTTTTTATCGGTAACGATAAAAGCAATTCCTCTTAAAAGTTTTTGAAAGATGGGGTGCGGGGAAGATAACTTTTTTCAAAAAGGTGTCTTTCCCGCAGAACCATTTTTGCAACAGCCCCATCTGAAAGTTTTTTGAAGATGGGGGGCGGGGAAGATAACTTTTTTTCAAAAAAGTGTCTTCCCCGCAAAACTATTTTTTATTATCAGATTTTATTCTGAATTATTTGACCTGCAGGACACCGCCGGTATCTGCGCTGGTTGCCAATGCGGCATATTTGGCAAGATAACCTTTGGTTGCTTTGGGAGGAGGCGGAACGAATTTTGCCTTGCGTTCTGCAATGACTTCTTCCGGGACATTCAAAACGATTGAGCGGTTTGGAATGTCAATTGAAATTGAATCGCCTTCTTCAACATAAGCGATCAGACCGCCGTTGGCGGCTTCCGGGCTGATATGGCCGATGCATGCGCCGTGAGTACCGCCGGAGAAGCGGCCGTCAGTGATAAGCGCAACTGATTCACCCAGACCGCGTCCCATGATATAGCTTGTGGGAGCGAGCATTTCCTGCATGCCGGGACCGCCTTTGGGGCCTTCATAGCGGATGACGACGACATCACCGGCTTTGACTTTGCCGCCGAGGATACCTTCGCAGGCTTCTTCCTGTGATTCAAAAATTACAGCGGGGCCGGTGTGGGTGAGCATTTTCTGTGCAACACCGGCGGCTTTGACTACGCAGCCGTTTTCAGCGAGGTTGCCGAAAAGAATGGCGAGTCCGCCCTTTTGACTGTAAGCATTTGCCAGCGGGCGGATAACTGTACCGTCAACATCTTTTGCTTCAGCGAGGATTTCGCCGATAGTTTTACCGGAAACGGTGGGAGCGTCCATGTGGACAAGTCCGGGGATTTTGGCAACTTCTTTGAGAATTGCCATGACGCCGCCTGCGGGATGGACATCTTCGACCATGTGGAATTCGCTGGAGGGGGAAATTTTGGCGATATTGGGAGTCATGCCGGAGATTTCATCCAGTTTTTTGAGATCAAGTTTGACTCCTGCTTCGGTTGCAACCGCCAGAGTATGGAGAACAGTATTTGAGCTGCCGCCCATTGCCATATCCAGAACGAGAGCGTTGTGGAAAGATTTTTCGGTGGCAAAAGTTTTTGCGGTCGGGGGATTGTCCATTTTGGCAAGTTCGACGGCGCGGCGGGCGGCGCGTTTCCAGAATTCAACGCGTTCTTCGGATTCAGCACCGATGCTTCCGTTGCCGGGGAGTGCGATGCCGAGAGCTTCGCAGAGGCAGTTCATGCTGTTGGCAGTAAACATACCGGAACATGAACCTGCGCCGGGACAGGCAGAACATTCAACTTCTGCGAGGTCTTCATCGGACATTGTACCTGCGCGGTTGGCGGCGACACCCTCAAAAATAGTAATAAGGTCGGTTCCGCGGAGTTTGCCGTGTTTGTCAACGCCGGCTTTCATCGGGCCGCCGGAAGCGAAGATGGTGGGGATATCCAGACGCATTGCGCCCATGAGCATACCGGGAACGATTTTGTCGCAGTTGGGAATGCAAATCATGGCGTCAAAGGGGTGAGCTGAACCCATACTTTCGACGGAGTCGGCGATGATTTCGCGGCTGGGGAGAGAATATTTCATACCGCTGTGTCCCATGGCGATACCGTCGCAAATGGCGATGGTGTTGAATTCATAGGGGATACCGCCTGCTTTGCGGATTTCTTCACAAATGATCTGGCCGACTTTCTGCAAATGGCAATGGCCGGGAACGATGTTGGTATAAGAGTTGCAAACACCGATAAAAGGTTTTTTGATGTCTTCGGCTTTAATGCCGGTAGCCATCATCAATCCACGATGCGGAGCGCGCTCCAAACCGGATTTCATAATGTCACTTCTCATAATAAACTCCTTTTTTGAATGAGAAATTAAAAAAATTTTAATAATTTATATAATATAAACGCATTTTCCGGGAAAATCAACTTGAAGTTATGAATATTCCGCGTATATTATTGTATGATATGTAACAAAAAATAAAAATAAGGTTTAAGAGGAGTTATGTTTGAAAATTTAAGCGATAAGCTCCACGATGTGTTCCGTACACTTCGGGGCAACAGCACACTTACAGAGAAAAACATCTCTGATGCGCTGTCAGAAATCCGTATCGCCCTGCTGGAGGCAGACGTAAATCTCGAAGTTGCAAGAGATTTCGTTGAGTCTGTCAAAATCGCCAGCATCGGCGCTCAAGTCACAAAAAGCGTTACCCCCGCGCAGCAGCTCATAAAAATCATCAACGATCATCTGGTCGAATTGCTCGGCAGCGGCGTTGCTGAACTTAATTTGAGCAAAAAACCAACCGTTATCATGATGGTCGGTCTGCACGGTTCAGGTAAAACAACTACATCCGCAAAACTTGCCCGGCATATCAAACTTGTTAATAACAAGAAAGTTATGATGGTCGCTGCTGACGTTTACCGTCCTGCCGCTATCGATCAGCTGGAAATCCTCGGTAAAGAAATCGGCGTACCTGTTTATGCCGAACGCACCAGCGTCAATCTGCCCGCAATTGTCAAAAATGCGGTTCAACAGGCAACTCAACAGCAAATGGATGTTGTTATCGTCGATACTGCGGGCCGTTTGCAGATTGATGAGGTTATGATTCAGGAACTTATCCGTTTGCAGCAGACGGTTTTCGCAGATGAAATCCTGCTTATTGCCGATTCCGCTCTCGGTCAGGAAGCGGTTTCTGTCGCGGATAAATTCAACAAAGCATTGAACCTTACCGGTTTCGTTATGACCAAAATGGACGGCGATTCCCGCGCCGGTGCTGCACTTTCCATTAAAAAAATTACCGGCTGTCCAATCAAGTTCCTCGGTACAGGCGAAAAAATTGATGACTTTGAAGTTTTCAATCCCGAACGCCTCGCCAACCGTATTCTCGGTATGGGCGATGTCGTTTCTCTGGTTGAACGCGCCGCACAGGAAGTCGATGAAGCCGAAGCAAAAAGACTGCACGATCACCTTAAGAAAAATCAGTTTGACTATAACGATTTTCTTTCACAGCTCCGTCAGCTCAGCCGTCTGGGCGGGTTTGAAGGAATTTTGAAGTTTCTCCCCGGCGGCAGACAGCTTTCAAAAGCCATGGGCGCATTGAACCCGAAAGAACTCGTTTACATGGAGGCAATGATCACATCCATGACTCCGAAAGAACGGGAAAATCCCGACTTGCTCGATTTCAGCCGCAAAAAAAGAATCGCTAAAGGCAGCGGTATGCCGCTTGAAAAAGTCAGCGGCATGATAAATCAATTCAACACCATGCGCAAAATGCTGAAAAACAATAACTTAATCAGCAAATTCCTCTCCGGCGGCACAAACAGTATTCCCAATTTTGATGCCATGCCAAATCCCGGTCAGGCAATCATGAATACCCCCGGACAACTTTCTCAGAAGGAACTTGAAAAACGCAAACGTTTGAATAAACTCAAAAAAAAGGCAAAACAGAAACAGCGTCGCAAAAAATAATCAAGGAGGTTTGAATGTTTACTATCATTATCGCATTGACAGGAGCTTTCGCTGCATTTTCCGTATCATTGAAAGTTTTTGATTGGAGTCCGACAGCATCAATCTGGACCGGTATCGGTGTGTTTTTTGTTCTGCAGCTCGCCATCGGACTTGTCATCCGCAAAAAAATAAATAATGTCACCGGTGAAATCCAACAGCTTATGGAAAAAACACAGAACAAACTCAACCGCAAAATGGCACAGATGCAGTCACGCCCCATGAGCAGCCCCAAAGCCGCACAGCAGCTCCTCGAAAAAGAACAGAATCAAGCTCTCCATGACGCACTCAAAATCACAGAAAAAGCAAAACCGTATTACCTCTGGAACATTTTGCTCAAACGCCAGATCAATACTATGCGCATGATGCTTTTTTATCAGCTCAAAGATTTCAAAAAAGTCGATGCCCTGCTGAATAAATGCTTCCTTTTTGATTCGCGCAGCGTAGCTATCAAGGCTGTCCGTATGTTCAAAAATCAGGACCCCGCATGCGAGAAATATCTCGCAAAAAAATGCCGCAAATTCAAAGGCGACGATGCCGTCCTGCTCTATGCTCTATATTCTTGGATACTGGTCAAAGAAGAAAAATATGATATCGCCGCCGCAGTTCTCGGACAGGCAAAAAACCGCCTCGACAATCCCGTTCTCAATGCCAACCGTGAAAATCTCGCAAACGGCAAAGTAAAACATTTCTCCAATGCCAATCTCGGAGAAGCATGGTATTCTCTGTACCTCGAAGAACCGAAAATCAAACAGCAGCGTGTGGTTCAACGCGGATTCTGACCCGTTAAACAAGGCAAAAAATGAAATCATTGAATTTCAGGGATTTTGAAAATTGGCAAAAAACCAAACATAAAGGCCTTTACAGTTTTACGGTTTTTTGCGGAGATGTCTTTCTGGCAGTCATTGATGCCGTCCGCCATCCTTTCCGCATCCGCTTCAGAGAAACACTCTATTATCTTGAACAATGCGGAGTCAAATCAATTCCTATCGTCCTGCTGATATGTTTCCTGCTGGGAATGATTCTGGCTTTTCAGGGCGCGTTGCAATTATCAAAATTCGGCACTGAAATTTTTATTGTCGATCTCGTGAGTTTTTCTGTTCTCATGGAACTCGGTCCGTTTATGGTTGCAATCATTGCCACAGGACGCGCCGGTTCAGCTTTTGCCGCCGAAATCGGCACTATGATCGCAGATGAGGAGATAAATGCTCTTTCCACTATGGGAATTTCAATTTCCAGATTTATAGTCATCCCCAAACTTATTGCCATGGTCATTGCACTGCCGATATTAAGTGCTTTCGGCGACATAGCGGCATTGCTCGGCGGCATGTGTGTCGGCAATGTAATTGCAGACATTCCGATCGCCGCTTATTACGCCCGCACGATCAATATCCTCGATCCGGGAACATTTCTGTTCGGCATAGGCAAAAGTGTTATTTTCGCAGTGCTGATTGCTCTTATCGGATGCTACAAAGGTCTGCAATCGACTATGGATGCTCAGGGTGTCGGCCGCAGTGCCACCGGCGCAGTTGTCAGCGGCATTCTTGCCGTAGTGATTTCAGATGCCATAATCGCTGTTATTGATTCCATCGGAGGCTGATATGGACAAATCTCCGACAGTTTTGAGCCTTCGTGATGTAACGATCGGATATGACGGCAAAATCGTTATGCAGAACATTAATTTTGATGTGCAGCGCGGCGAAATCATCTCAATCCTCGGTCAATCCGGATGCGGCAAAAGCACTTTACTCAAAAATATCATCGGCCTCTACACCCCGTTGAAAGGCTCTATTTCCATCCTCGGCAGAAATCTTGCCGCCTGCGGCGAACTGCGCCGGACAGTAATGATGAAAAAAATGGGCATCACCTATCAATCCGGGGCATTGCTCGGTTCGCTGTCCATTGCGGAAAATGTTGCATTGCCGCTGGAGGAACATACCAGAAAATCCGCGTCGGAAATCGCCGCCATCGTAAAGGAAAAACTGGAAATGGTCGGCATGGACAGTTTTGCAGATTATATGCCTTCCGAAATTTCAGGCGGCATGAAAAAACGCGCCGGTCTGGCGCGTGCATTGGCTCTGGAGCCGGAACTGCTCTTTTTCGATGAACCGTCAGCAGGGCTGGATCCGATAAGTTCAGCAGAATTCGACTCGCTTATCAAATCTGTGCGTGATCGATCCAATGCCACCATCGTACTCGTAACCCATGAGCTTGACAGCATTTTCGCCATCAGCGACCGCGTAGTGGTGCTGGATAAAACGATAAAAACCATTGCTGATATCGGCAATCCGCATGAACTTAAAAATAATTCAAAAAGTGAATTTGTCCGCCGTCTGCTCGGACGCAACAATTTAAAACGACAGGAGTAAATAAATGATCGAAGTCAATAAATTCAAAATCGGAATATTTGTAATTTCCGGAATAATCGTATTGCTCGGAGCTGTTTTTCTTTTCGGCGGCAGCGATATTTTCAATGAAGAGATCAATCTTGTAACTGTTTACGACGAATCTGTACAGGGCCTTGAACGCGGCTCCCAGGTCAAGTTCCGCGGGGTCCCGGTCGGCAAAGTCACCGAAATCGCCATTCTCCAGAACAACAGCAAAATCCGTATCAAAATGCAGATAGATCCGGCAGCATTTGTCCCCCCGCGAGCTGACGCTGAAACTATTGTCAGTTCCACCAAAGAACAGGGCAACGAACTCAAAATGTTTATTCAGCAGCAAATCAAAAAAGGGCTGCAAATCCGCATGGAATATGCCGGCATCACCGGTTTCAAGTATATCGAAATGAATTATTTCAACGCCCCCGCAAGCAAACTTCTGCCGCCGCCGGAAAACCTCGGATACGATGAAATATATATCGCCGCCGCTCCGTCAATCCTTTCCGATGCCATACAGAATATCAGTACTTCTCTCGAAAATATTTCCAAAATACGCTTTGATAAAATTTCTTCCAGCCTCGAAAATACCGCGGCCAAAATCAATGAATTTATTGATAACGATTCCATTCAGGATACCGTCAGCAACCTTAAAAATATCACTGCCAAAATCGATCGGAATATGAAACCTGAACAAATTGCCGATATTACCGCAGAACTTCAAAGAGCCGTCAAAAACTTCAGCGATATTACAGCACGAATGCTCAAAGAAGATAATATAAACAAAACCGCCACCGCCATCCACGATGCCGGAAATGCTGTCTTACAAAGTTCTGAATCTCTTGAAACGACACTCTTCAAGCTCAACGCAACATTGGATAAACTGACAGTTCTGCTCAACCTGCTCAATGAAAATCCAAGTGCGCTCATTCGCGGCAAAGAGGCAAAAACTTCAAATATTGAGTGATATATTGTGTATTTCTGTGCTAACAAATCACCCCGTACTCTGTCGGAAAATGTTTATGAACTGTTGAAACAAAACGGCTTTGACGGAACTCCTTTCAAAGGCGCACGGCGGCCTTTTGACCATTACCGCCCGACAGAAACTTCCTGGTATATCGTGCCATCATCAGAATTGCCGTTTTTCCGCTTCGGGAAACTCTATTTTGAATGGGGCAGAACTCCCGGCACTATCAATGCAGGGATTATTTTTACCAAAGGTCTGGCAGAGGAGCTGGCAATAGTCTATCCCTCAAAAAAGGGCCGCAGACTGATAATGGACAGTAACTCATGGGCATTTGCCGCTCTTCATGATTTTATAAAAAATGATAAACTCTTTCCGGCATTGAAAACTGTAAATTCACAACTGCCGGATACTGAACTGCAAATCCGTTTTCATGGTTCATATATTGATGATCCGGGGCTTTTTGACCCTTTTACAGAAGAGAAAAAGCTTTTTGATGAATACACTATCGCCGTAAATTGCAGCAATGATACTTTGAAAGTCAGCCGCGCCGTCCGGCAGGCAATGAATCTGAAAATTCTCAATCAGGCGAACAACAGCAGAAATTTTGCTGCTGCGTTTGAAAAAATCGCTGCTGATAAATTTCTATGGTGTGATATTTTTATTGGAACAACATTTGCAATCGCTCAAAATGATGAGCCGGTCATATCAATTGAAGATATGATTGAAAAACTTTTTTCGCCGTTTAAATCTCTGCTTGTTTGAGATACTGTATAAACGGCTGTATTATAAAGGGGCGCGAACAGCCCGCCATTGCAATAAAATGTTTAGTACACACCCAAATAAAAAAGGATTTTATATTTTGCGTGTGCAGAATATAAAATCCAAATAAGAAAACATTCGAGAAATGAGCGGGAGAAAGAACTTTTCAGAAAAGCTTTTCTCCCAAACGATTTATCAGTAACGTTTCTGTTTGCTGCGTGCGAGAACGCGCAAACGGAGAGCGTTCAAGCGGATAAAGCCGGTTGCATCTTTGTGATCGTAGCAATCGCCGTCTTCAAATGAAGCGATGGCATCGTCATAAAGGCTGAATTCAGATTTGCGGCCGGTAACATGGCATGCGCCTTTGAAAAGTTTGACGCGGACATCACCGGTAACAAATTTCTGGCTTTCGGTAATCATGACCTGAAGCATTTCGCGTTCGGGAGCATACCAGAAACCATTGTAAATCATATCAGCATAACGGGGAATCAGACTGTCGCGCAAATGCATGACTTCACGGTCGAGAGTAATTTCCTCCAAACCGCGGTGAGCTGCCTGCAGAATAGTACCTGCGGGAGTTTCATAAACGCCGCGTGATTTCATGCCGACGAAACGGTTTTCAACGATATCGACTCTGCCGACAGCGTGTTTTTTGCCCATTTCATTGAGCTTACGCATGAGGTTGGCAGGAGAAAGTTTTTCGCCGTTGACAGCGACAGGGATACCTTTTTCAAAAGTAATGATGACATCTTCGGGAGTGTCAGCAGCTTTTGAAAGAGGTTCGGTCATAACGCTGATATCTTCGGGAAGTTCGTTCCAGGGATCTTCCAGAATACCGCCTTCAAAACTGATATGGAGCAGGTTGCGGTCCATGGAGTACGGTTTTTTGGCAGAAACGCTGACCGGAATGTTGTTGGCTTTAGCGTATTCGATCATGTCCATACGGCCGGTGAATTTCCAGTTGGGATCGCGCCATGCGGCGATGACTTTGATGGAGGGATCGATTGCATTGGCGTTGAGTTCAAAGCGAACCTGATCATTACCTTTGCCGGTGGCACCGTGGCAGATGGCATCTGCGCCCTCTGCTTTAGCGACTTCGACCAGACGCTTGGCGATGAGGGGGCGGGCAATTGAAGTGCCGAGCAGATAATTGCTTTCGTAAATAGCTTCACCCTGGAGCATGGGGAAGATGAAGTCGCGGGCAAATTCTTCATTGAGGTCGTCAATGATGCATTTGCTTGCGCCGGTGGCGATAGCTTTGGCTTCGAGGCCATCGAGTTCTTCCTGCTGACCGACGTCTGCACAGTAACAGATGACCTCAGCATTGTAGGTTTCTTTTACCCATTTGACGATCACAGAGGTATCAAGACCTCCGGAATAGGCAACTACGATTTTCATAATAAAAACTCCTGATTGAGGTTATATTGGTTATTTATTTCTGCCGATCTTCTTGTGCCAGAAAGAAACGATCGGGCTGGAAACACAAATTGATGAATATGTACCGATAATAATACCGAGCATCATGACAAGAACAAAATCATTGATTGCCGCACCGCCGAAGAAGAACAGCACTACTACAACCAGCAAGGTGGTAATAGTGGTCAGCAAAGTACGATTTAATGTATCATTGATACTTTGATTAACGATATCACGATATGATTTGTCCGGATAAAGAGCGACAGTTTCACGGATGCGGTCAAAAATAACGATGGTATCGTTGATTGAGTAACCGATAACAGTCAGCACTGCTGCAACAACAGTCAACGAAAGCTCTCTGCCGCAAACAACATAAATACCGATGGCGATAATAATGTCATGCAGCAATGCAAGCACACTGGCGACCGCATACGCAAATTCATAACGGAAAGTAACATAAGCGATGATGCCGAGGAATGAAAGCAGCAATGCAATAAGTGCTGATTTGGTAAATTCCATACCGATCAGACCGCCGACAGTACTTTCCTCTGCTGCTTTGAATTCAGCTTTCGGGAAATTTTTGTTCAGGATCGCTGCAGTATCTGAAGCGGATTTGATATTTGTCATATCTGCTTTGCGAATGATAATTTCCATACGCTGAGAATCAGCCGCACCGCTGGCTGACTTGTAAGTTACAGAACCGGGCAGATTATTTTCACGGAGAACTTTTTCAACCTGGACAACTGAAACTTTATCCTTGTAATTGAAGCTCTGAAGCGCACCGCCGGTGAAGTCAACGCTGAGCATATCAGTTCCGCGGACAAAACATGCGGCAAAGCTGACAATGATCAAAATTGCAGATGCGATAAAAAATGCATTTTTGTTACTGAGGAAGTCAAACTTCGGCTCATGCAGAAATTTCATCATCTTCAATGTTGTCAGTTTGGTGTACTGAACGATATAATCAAAAATCAGATGCGTCATGAAAATAGCGGTAAACAAGCTGGAAATAATACCGATACCGAGTGTAACTGCAAATCCTTTGACCGGACCTGTACCAAAATTCATCAGGATAATTGCAATAAACAAGGTGGTGATATTAGCATCAAAAACAGCAGAGAAAGCTTTGCCGTAACCGGCTTCAATTGCAACTGCAAGGCTTTTGCCGTTTTCCAGTTCTTCCCGGATACGCTCAAAAATAAGCACATTGGCATCAACCGCCATACCGATAGTCAGAATGATACCAGCCATACCGGGCAGAGTCAACGTTGAATCAAATGCAGCCAATGCGCCGAGTACCAGAATAACATTTGTTCCGAGTGCAGCAACTGCGAGCAAACCTGCCAGACGGTAATAAACAATCATGAAGACAACAACTGTAATCAATGCTGCAATACCGGCATAGATACTGTTTTTGATATTATCCGCACCGAGTTTGGGGTCAGTATCAAAAGTTGCTGCAATTTTGATCTGGAATGGGAAACTGCCGGAAACAAGTGCATTGGAGATCTGCTGAAGTTCTTCATTTGAGAACTGACCGGATATCTGAGCCTGTCCGGTTGTGATCGGTTCACGCAGAACCGGTGCGCAATAAAGTTTGCCGTCAAGAACAATGGCAAGTTTACGCCCGACATGCTGGGTAGTAACTTCACCGAATTTTGCGGCGCCGTTGCCGTCAAAACGCAGAGAAATCATACGCTGACCAAACTGGTCGCGGGTGGGGGCTGCATCAATAATGCCTTTGCCGTCCATCTGCGCGCGCTTTTCAACAAAGAAATAATCCACAATGGGTTTATCACCGCTGCGGAATGTTGTCTGAGTCATAAGCTCATAACCGACCGGACTGTGGAAAGATGTCGGATTGGCGAGATATTGTGCGACAAGGGCATCATTATCTTTGTGAACCAGACGGAAGCGGAGCTGTGCGCTCATTTGGATAAGTTCGCTGAGCTGAACTTTTTCATCTTTGGAAACGATGGGAGCCTTCAAGCTGATATTTTTTTCTCCGGCAGGAGAGATTTCAGATTCAAAGATTTTTTTGGCTTCCAGGCGTTTACGCAAAATTTCGATTGCCATATCACGATAGCGTGCAAACTCATTTTCCATGCGTCTCTGAGTTTCATCTTTAGTTGCACTGCCGTCTTTGATGGTATCGAGTTTTTTAATAAAATCTTCATCGGGAATGAGTTCGATCATAAACTCAACACCGCCGGCGAGGTCCAGACCGAGGCGGATGGAACTGGCGGCATTTTTACGGATGGCACCGATGACATCGCGATTATCTTCGATGTTCTTGTTTTCCGGAATCAGTTTTTTCAATTCGACACCGGTATCCGTAGCGGCTTTCAAAAGAGCCTGAGAGGGATACATATCGGCATCTGCGGCCTGCAATTTTTGAGCGGCATCGACCAATTCCTGAGCTTTTGCGGCATCCTTGCTGACCATTTTTTTGAATGTATCATAGAAAGGACGCTCAACCAGCGGCATCATGGAAAATGCGAAAACCAGAATCACCACCGCGGCGACAATTGTGCGAAAAATAACCGGTTTTTTGTTCATAAAAATTTTCCCTGACTGGGTTGATATTATTTATTTGCTTCTTTTTGGGTATCATCAAGTATCTGCATGATACTTGCGGGCAAAACCTGAATAACGCAATTTGCGGCAACTTCAACTTTGATGTGATCATCTTTGACTTCAGCAATAGTACCGATAATACCGCTGTTGAGGATAACTTTGGTACCTTTGACGAGCTTGTTGATCATTTCCTGCTGACGGGCCTTCTGCTTTTTGTTGGCGCGGACAGTCATAAAAAACATCAGCACGATGATGATGAAAAAAGGAGCCAGAGTCCACATGCTGCCGGGCTGTTGAGCCTGTGCCTGCTGCTGAGCAGGAGTTGCTGCAGTTGCAATAATGTTAAAAAGATTCATTTTTATTCCTTATGTTTTAAAAACGGATAAATGCGGAACGGGTATGATCCCGTCCCGCATCAAGATTAATTATTCGTGGTCGCAGCCGCAGTTGCAGTCACCGCATTCACAGCTGCATTCTTCATCTTCCATGACGTAGAATTCAGCAATTTTCTGCATAATGCCGTCAACGGTGAAACCGAATTTTTCGGCGAGGACACCTGCGGGAGCAGATGCGCCAAAGTGATCCAGACCGATGGCCAGACCATTGTCGCCGACAAAACGGTGCCAGCCGAAAGTTGAACCGGCTTCGATGGAGATCTTAACAGGACACCATGAGGGAAGAACTTCTTCCTGATATTCTTCATCCTGCTGGAGGAAGAGTTCCTGGGAGATCATGGAAACAACGCGGACCTTGGCATCCATTTCGCGGAGTTTGGCGGCAACATCGAGAGCGAGGTTGACTTCAGAACCGGTAGCGATGAGGATGAGATCGAAGTTTTCTTCATCTTCGATGATATAAGCACCCTTTTTAGCATCGATTTTGGCGGCTTTTTCTGCATCGTAGGGTTTAAGGTTCTGACGGGTCAGAAGAATGACAGAGGGGCCGTTGAGTTCGAGAGCTGCGGCATAAGCTGCGGCAGTTTCGTATGCTTCAGCAGGACGGAAAACGGTAACACCGGGGAGTGAGCGGAACATTGCAAGGTGTTCGATAGGCTCGTGAGTGGGGCCGTCTTCACCGACATAGAATGAGTCGTGAGTGAAGATGAAGAGTTCTTTGAGGTGCATGAGAGAAGCCAGACGGATGGCGGGTTTCATGTAGTCAGAGAAAACGAAGAAGGTTGAGGTGTAGGGAATTGCTGATCCATAGAGAGCCATACCATTGCCTGCCCAAGCCATACCGAATTCGCGGATACCGAAGTGCAAATTGCGTGCGGCATAGTCGGCTGCGGAGAAATCACCGCCGTTTTTGAGATTGGTTTTGGTCGAAGGAGCGAGGTCGGCTGCACCGCCGATGAGAGCGGGGATGATTTCAGCAGCTTTGTTGAGGACGATACCGCCGAGAGCGCGGGTTGCCTGAGGTTTGCCGTCAGTGGGAAGAGCAGCGGTGAGCTGTTCTTTGAGGTCGGCAGGCATTTCTTTGCTGAGGAGAGCGGAAACGAGTTTGGCGCGATCAGCATCGGCATTGACGAAATCGTTGAATTTTTTGTCATAAGCAGCAGCAGCGGCTTTGAGTTCTTCGACGCGGCTGTCGCAGAAAGCTTTGACTTCAGCGGGAACATAGAAAGCTTCGGGAGAAATGCCGAGGTTGGCTTTCATGGCGGCGACTTCTTCTTCACCGAGGGGTTCGCCGTGGGCGCATGCTTTGCCCTGTTTGTTGGGAGCACCGAATCCGATTGAAGTTTTACCGATGATGAGGGTGGGACGGCCGTCAGATTTTACAGCTTCTGCGAGAACTTTGTCGCATTCAGCAACATCGTTGGCATTGTCGCATTTGAGAACGCGCCAGTTGTAACTCTTGAAGCGGGCTTCGACATCTTCGCTGAAAGCGAGGTTGGTGTTGCCTTCGATAGTGATGGCATTGTCATCGTAGAAAACGATGATGTTGTCAAGTTTCAAATGACCTGCGAGAGAAGCGGATTCGCTGGTGCAGCCTTCCATCATGCAGCCGTCGCCGGAGATGACGAAAATGCGCTGAGCATCGAGTTCAGTTCCAGCCATGCCGGTACGGGCGGCAAAGTTTTTGGCTGCCATAGCCATACCGACTGCGGAGGAGAACCCGCTGCCGAGAGGACCGGTGGTGATATCAATACCGACACATTCGCCGTGTTCGGGATGACCGGCGCAGCGGCTGCCCCACTGACGGAAGTTTTTGATTTCATCAATGGTAACACCGTAGTTGAAGAGGTGCAGCAATGAATACATCAGCATTGAACCGTGTCCGGCAGAGAGGACGAAACGGTCACGGCCGAACCATTCGGGGTTGGCGGGGTTGTGGCGCAAATATTTGGCCCAGAGAGTGAAAGCGTAATCGGCACAGCCGAGAGGCATACCGGGATGACCGGATTTGGCTTTCTGGATTGCATCGGCACTGAGACTGCGAATGGTATTCGCACAATCTTTGAACATTTTGTTGTCAGACATAAAAAATCCTTTCCTTTTTTATTTTGGTAGGTTGAAATTTTCAAAAAAACATTTAATGTAAGCTAGATTCTTTTTCATGTTAAAATGGAAAAAAATTTTGCACCTATTAAATTTAACATAAATTTTGAAAAAAACAAGTCTTATGTCTGAAAGATTTATAACATCTGTATTAAATAAAAAGGATTTTGCCCGCGAAGAGAGCCTGCGGCCGTTGAAATTTGCCGATTTTCCCGGTCAGGACAACATAAAAGAGCAACTGGAACTTTTTGTTCTTGCCGCAAAAGAAAGAAATGAGCCGCTTGACCATATTTTGCTGTCCGGACCGCCCGGATTGGGCAAAACTACATTGGCGTATATCATTGGTAATGAACGGGGTTGCAGCGTTAAGTCATCCAGCGGACCTGCAATTGAAAAACCCGGCGATCTGGCTGGATTACTGACCTCTCTGCAGGAGGGCGATATTCTTTTCATTGACGAGATTCACCGTTTAAGTTCAACAGTTGAAGAATATCTGTACAGCGCGATGGAGGATTTTTTCATTGATATCATGCTGGAACAGGGGCCGGGTGCGCGTTCTGTGCGGCTCAATGTGCCTAAATTCACTCTCATTGGTGCAACTACCAGACAGGGAATGATTTCTGCTCCTTTACGCTCAAGATTCGGCATAAATGCCCGTCTGGATTATTATGATGCAGAGCATTTGTCACAAATCATCTGCCGGTCAGCAAACATATTGCAGGTCGGAATTGAACCTGCAGGCGCCATGGAAATTGCTTCACGCTGCCGGGGAACTCCGCGAATTGCCAACAACCTTTTGCGCCGCGCCCGCGATTACGCCCAGATAAAAGCAGACTCCATAATCTCACAAGATGTTGCATATAAAGCACTTTCAATGTTGAATATCGACAGCGACGGTCTTGATGAGATGGACGTGAGAATATTGGAAACAATCATCGCCAACTTCAACGGCGGCCCGGTCGGCATCAAAAATATTTCAGTTTCAATCGGCGAGGATGAAGATTCGATCGCTGATGTATATGAACCGTTTCTTATTCAGAAAGGTTATCTCGTACGCACCCCCAAGGGGCGCGTGGCAACCCCGAAAGCATGGAACAAATTAGGGATCGACGGCAAACGCCGCAATGATCAGGAGGAATTGTTCAAATGACGACAGCAGCATGGATAATAAATCTCAAACACTTGCAGGAAAAAGATTTACGGATACGCGATTTGAAATTACGGCTCGAAATGATCCCCAAAGAACAACTCGAACTGAAAAACCGTGCAGGTGCCAATCTCGCTAAAATCGAACAAGCAAAAAATGATGTCATCGCATTGCAGATGAAGCTTAAAAAAACTGAAAAAATCATCGCTGACTGCAAAGAAAATATCAAAAAGCTTGAAACTCAATCCGTTATGGTCAAAAAAAACAATGAGTATCAGGCAATGCTGCAAAATATTGAAAATCAAAAACTTAAGATATCAGACGAAGAAATTTCCGTAATAACTCTGCTCGACAGTATTGAAGAAGGCAAGAAAAATTATAAAGTTATCGCCGAAAATGTAAAATTTGAAAACGCTTCGCTGAAAGCAGAATTCAAAGATTTGGAAAAACTCGCCGCCGATATCCAAACCGAACTCGAATCTCTGAAAAAAGAACGCACCGCCCTGACAGCTCCGGTCGAAGACGAAATTCTCCGCCGGTACGAAAATCTCCTCTCCCGCGGCAACGGTACTCCTCTTGCTGCCGTGCGTGACGGCATTTGCGACAACTGTCACTTGAAAGTTACCCCGCAAACCGTCAATCAGGCTGTCAAGCATGCAGTAGTTTTTTGTGATAATTGTCAACATTTCTTATACATGGAGGATTGAAAATGAGTGAACAAAAAGAAAATTCCGAAGTACAGAACAATGAACCTGTAAAACCTGTATCAAAAAAGAAAAAACGCCTCATTGTATGGAGCAGTGTTATCGTGGCGATTTTTCTGATCCTGCTGTTTCTCCCCGGCATCATCGTCCAGCATGTCGTACCGCCGGTTGCAACCCAGCTTCTGAAAGTCAAAGTTGAAGTCGATTCTGCATTTATAAATATTTTTGACGGTGCAGTACGGATCAAAGGTATGAGAATCCACAATCCTGCCGGATATTCCGACCCGCTGGCATTCAATCTCGGACATTTTTATGTCGATGTGGAAATGCTCACGCTCGCTTCTCCCAAAATTGTCATCAAAGATGTCATTGTCGAAGATATGCATGCTGATTTGGAAATGAAATGGGGCACAAACAACCTCGCAGAAATCGGCAAAGCACTCCAGAACCCCGATGACGGCAAAAAAGCCGCTGAACCTGAAAAAGAAGAAAAGAAACCTGAAGCCGATAAACCTGCCAAAGAACCCAAAAAAATGGTTATCCGCAGATTTATCCTCCGCGATTGCGATTTCACTATGCTCCGTGTACCATGGCCCATTCCGTCCGTTGAATTGACTGATGTCGGCGACGGCAGACCGGTCAGCGAATTTGTACTCGTTGTGTATGATGCGATCGTCGATGCCGTTATCCAGGCCTCAAAAGCCATTGGCAAAGCTGCCGGTAATGTCGGCAAAGGCATCGGCAAAGCAGCTGACAATATCAGTAAATCCACCAAAGAAGCCGGCGCAGCAGTCAATGATGCCGTAAAATCAACCGGCAAAGCACTCGAAGATGCAGGTAAATCGCTGAAAAACATTTTTAAATAATCATGACAAAACATTTTGAAATAATGGCACCCGGAGGAGATTTCTCCTCTCTTTCCGCCGCATTGCGAAGCGGTGCAGATTCAATTTATATCGGCGTCGGAGATTTGAATATGCGTTCTCACGCCACCATGAATTTTGAGCAGGACGAACTTGCAGAAGTTGTCCGTCTGTGCCGTGCTGCCGGCAAAAAACTGTATCTGACTCTGAATACAATTATTTTCAACTCTGAACTGGACAGGATGCGCAGTTTGTGTGATCATGCAAAAAAAGTCGGGGTTGATGCAGTTATTGCCTCTGATTTTGCCGTTATTTCTTATGCCCGCAGTATCGGATTGAGTGTACATGGGTCGGTGCAGATGAATTTATCAAATCTTGAAGCGGTGCGTTTTGCGGCTCAATTTGCCGATGTGGTTGTTCTTGCCCGCGAACTTGCGCTGGAAGATATTGCAAGCATCTGCCGCTCAATAAAAGAAGAAAATATCTGCGGCCCGGGCGGGGAATTGCTCAAAATCGAAATATTCATTCACGGAGCATTGTGTGTCGCCCAGAGCGGCCGCTGTTTCATGAGCCAGATTTCATGTAATCAATCTGCCAATCGCGGACGGTGTTTTCAGCCCTGCCGCCGCAAATATGAGATAAAAGATACCGATACAGGCATGACTTTTATGTTGGAAAATTCCAATGTCATGTCCCCCAAGGATTTATGTATGCTTTATCATTTAAGGGAACTGCTTGAAAGCGGTGCTTCCGTCTTCAAAATCGAAGGCCGCGGCAGATCAGCAGATTATGTCGCAAATGTAGTCAGTGTGTACCGTCAGGGGCTTGACGAAGTTGCCGCCAACGGTTTTCTGAGTGATGCAAGTGCGGAACTTTTGATGGCCAAACTTGAAAAAACCTTCAACCGCTCTTTCTGGCATGGCGGATATTACCTCGGAGAAAACCTCGATGAGTGGAGCAAACTCTCCGGCAATCAATCTCCGGTACAGAAGAAATTTCTCGGCAGAGTCACCAACTTTTTCGCCCGCTCAATGATCGCGGAAGTAACATTGGAGGCCGGGGATTTTCCGCAGGATTCACAAGCTCTCATCACCGGAAAAATAACCGGTGCGCTGGAAATTGAAAAATGCCGATTCATGCTTGATGAGGCCTATCCGGAAAGCGCGCCGAAAGGCTCGCTGATAACTTTCAAAGTCAACAGAAAAGTCCGGCGCGGTGATCTTTTTTATCTGCAGACTCCGCGAAAATTCGGATATCCTGACAGGGGAGAATAAACAATGAAAAAAAAGATTCTGTTTTTTATTGCCGTATTTTTCTGTGTCAGTATTGCCAGTGCCGCCAATACTGATCTTGCGGATTTTCTGTCCCGGACCCGTCAGAATTTCTGGGAGATAACTCCGGAGCAATGCAGTAAATTGCTCGGAGTTACAGTCAGAGCGCAGAACAAGGCCGCTTCCATTATGCGGTATCACAAAAACGAAAGCATGAATTATGTCCGTTTCAACGGTGATATAATACCTGAAATCATATTTTATTTTGACAAAAAACAGCTGCAGTCGGCAATGATTTCAATATACAACAGAGGCGACAACGGAGCTATGACAGAGAAAAAATTTCAGTTGCTGAACTCACAAGTCGAACAATTCATTAAAGATTTATCCAAAGATGATACCCCGCTGCAGGAAACGCGCAAATTTGATAAATTCCGGGTTGAAGCTGTCACCAGACAGGATGAATTCTGTGATTATGTCCTGCGCAGAAACCGCAAAGGAAAACACCCGGAATATATCCAGCTGTTCATTTATCCTGCAGGCAAAGCAAAAACTTTGCGCAATTCACTCCGTTCTGATGCCAAAAAAAGTCAGCTCCAGCTCAATTTGAATATTGAAGACAATGGAGATAATTATCTGGATATTCCGATGGTGAATCAGGGCAGCAAAGGTTATTGTGTCGATGCAACCGTTGAACGCATTATGAAATATTACGGTTCTGAAATAGACCAGCAAATCATCGCCCAGCTCGCAGAAAGTAATGCTTACACCGGAACCAACATCGACAAAATAATAAACGTACTCCAGAAAAATAAATCAAAACTCAAAATCAATGCAGACAAAAAATACGATGATGACCTGCTGTCATTCTCTGAAATACAGAATTTCACCAAAACCTACAACAATTTCGCAAAAAAACAGAAAAGACCGCGGCTTGACTTCAGTGATTTCCTCATCGGCAAACAACGCAAACAACGCGCCAAATATGTCAATTACAAAACGCTCATAAGCAGTTATGAATATGAAATTTTCCGCGATGCCCGCTGCAAAAACAAAAATGATGTTGAAAAATTTACAAAAAATATTTATGAATCATTGAACAAAGGTATTCCGCTCGCATGGGTGACTTTTACTTTCAAAAATATGAAAAAAAATTCCCCCGTCGGCGCTTTCGGATTCCATATGCGTATCATAAACGGTTTCAACCGGAAAAATGATCAGATAATTTACACTGACAGCTGGGGCAAAGGACACGAAAAAAAATATATGTCCATCAATGACGCCAGAGCCATTACCCTGATGCTGCTGCAAATCACTCCAAGATAAGGAAATAAAATGTTTACCGGAATAATCGAATGCAAAGGTGAATTCATATCACGCAAAAAAAATTCAACATCCGCCGGACTCATAATCCGTCCGGAAAAAAAATTTGAAAACCCCGTCATCGGTGAAAGCGTCAGCGTAAACGGATGCTGCCTCAGCCTCGAAAAAGTTCACAGCGACGGCTCTCTCGAATTTTTCACTCTCGAAGAAACCCTAAAAAAAACCAACCTCGGATTGCTCGCACCGCGCCAATCAGTCAATCTTGAACGCGCAATGCAGCCATCCGGCAGAATGGGCGGTCATATCGTATCCGGCCATGTTGACGGGACTTCTGAAGTCCTTTCTTTCAGCAAAGAAGGCAATGATTATGTCCTGAAAGTGCGGATGATCAAGGAACTGCGTCCGTACTTCGTCCCCAAAGGCAGTATCGCCATCAACGGAGTTTCACTGACTCTGGTCGAACTTGACAACCGCTGTTTCGGCGTGCATCTCATCCCGTTGACTCTCAATGATACAATTCTCGGAACCTTGCAGAGAGGTGACATTGTCAATATCGAAACTGATGTTCTCGGCAAATATATATATTCAATGCTCTCCAACTATATGAAATACAATGAGCAGAATTCTGCCGTCACAATAGAGAAATTACTGAATGCAGGGCTGTTATAATGCGCGGAATAACATTTGATTCCTGGGATTTTTTTTCCGGTATGCCGGAGGAAAACTTGTTTGAAGACACCGCATTGCAAGTGGATTATGAGGTCTTCAACCACCCTCATTTCAAACAAAAACTGAAAAAACTGCATTTTGCATCTCTCGCTGTACGCAACCCGGTCAATGCCCGCTTGAACCGTCTGATACTGGAATCTCCATTCAAACTGCAGGCAGACTATCTCGAATCAATGGCAAAACAGATCAGATTCTGCCGCATAGCCGGAGTCAATAAAATAATGCTCGATTTTGATCTCGCCGGAACCTTGTGCAATGACCTGTTGTATTCAAATCTGCTGAAACTTCTCGGAGCAGTCAAAGGAATTGCCTTTGACAATCAGATAGATACAGAACTGCTCTTCCGTCTGCCGTTTCCGTCAATGGAAAATTTCATTCTGCTGGCGGCAAATTTCCGCCGTACAACGCTGCTCGGCATGAATTTTGCTGTTGATATGCACATCCATGAAGCAGGATTTGACCGGGAACAACTCCCGGGACTGCTGCTGCCGCTGGAATTTGATATCGGTTCGATTAATTTTCTTTATGATGCCGCTCTCGGCAATAAAGTAAACACTCAAACACTGAAATTTATCACAGATCATCTGGAGAAAAAAGGAATAAATTGCGATTACTTCCTGTGTCCGTCAGGCAATATAAATTTTCAATCTGCCGCGCCGAAACTGATAAAATGGTTGAATATTCAATAAAACGAAAGGAGAAAAATATGAACCTCGGAGTAAATGTAGATCATGTGGCAACTGTAAGACAGGCACGCCGTGCCAAATACCCCAGCCCCGTCACCGCCGCCAAAGCCTGCGAAAAAGCCGGAGCATGGGGCATTACAGCACATTTGCGAGAAGACCGCCGTCACATCAATGATGCCGACATCCGTGAACTCGCAAAAACCGTAAAACGGCTCAATATGGAAATGGCTGTTACCGAAGAAATGCTTTCAATCGCCTGCGAAATCAAACCCAACAGCTGCTGCCTCGTGCCGGAAAAAAGACAGGAATTGACTACCGAAGGCGGTCTGGATGTCGTCAGCCGCAAAGATTATATCGCCGAAGCTGTAAAACGCCTTCATGACTGCGGAATCATCGTCAGTTTGTTTATCGATCCGGTCGAAGAACAGATCCAGGCGGCATCAGAAGTCGGCAGCGACTATATCGAACTTCATACCGGAGCTTACGCAAATGCAGAAGGTGAAGCTCAAAAACAGGAACTTGACCGCTTGCGCAATGGAGCGGAATTTGCCACTGCCCTCGGGCTGAAAGTCAACGCCGGACATGGAATCGATTATGTCAATATCGAAGGCATCCTGACAATTCCCGGTTTGCATGAACTGAATATCGGACATTCCATTGTCGGACGGGCAATCGAAGTCGGCATGGAACAGGCCACCCGTGAAATGATCAATTTGATGAGCAAATACAAATATTGAGCCGCTAATTGCTATAAAAATAAAATATTTCATTTTTTATCAAATTTTAATTTGATTTCCATTCCAAGTGTTATATATTATTGACACAAGGAAAGAAAGTGTCTGTCTTTGACAGATTAATCATTTGTTATTGGATGATTAAAAATGCAGGAAAATGATAAAACTATTGTTGTAGATGTCGATGCTCAACGCATGGCACTCACCCGTGCTGCCGTGGAACAGGCATCAGGAAACAGCGAATATCGCAGTACAGATTATTCCGATTTGAACAAATTGCTGCAGGATGATCTGAAAATTGGTGATGTCATCGGAGGTAAATATCGCATTCTCAGTGAGTTACAGAAAACCGGCGGCAGAGCAGTTTATATTGTGCATCCGCTGGATGATTTGTCACAGCGTTTTGTGGTGAAAATTGTCAAAGATTCCATGCAGTCAACTTCCCGCAAGCGTTTTTTGCGCGAGGCAAAACTGCACAGCGCCATAAATCATGACAATATCGTAAAACTCGTTGACTACTGGGGCGAAGCCTCCAGAGAATATATTGTACTGGAATATATTGACGGCAATTCACTCAAAGCATGCTGCAATGAATTCACATTCGACGAAGCGGCAGCCGTGGTGGTCGCCCATGAGGTCGCATGTGCATTGAAATATGTCTGGGACAATTTCAAAATGGTTCACCGCGATATCAAACCGGAAAACATCATGCTCAACAGCAGCAACTATATCAAACTGCTGGATTTCGGCATCTCAAAATCAAAAAGTGCAGCAGATGAAACCTATCTGACCATGGACAATACTATTCTCGGAACTCTGGGCTATATGAGCCCGGAACAGTTTACCAATTCCAAAAATGTTTCAATTCAGTCAGATATGTTTTCTCTTGGTGCCACACTCTATTTCCTGCTGACCGGCAAAGTTCCCTTTGAGGGCGAAGATCTGGCAGCAGTTTATAAAGCAACTTGTGAAACTCCTCCTGATTTCCGCAAGGATTGCCCAGGTCTTTCAAACAAATTTATCAGTTTCATGAATCACATAATGCAAAAAGATCCGGAAAAACGCCCCGCCAGTTGGGATGATGTCATTGCTGCAATCACTTCCATGATGTAAAATGAGGTTGTTATGGCATTGATAGTCCGTTGTGCAAATTGCTCCAAAGATCATGAAATTTCAGAAAAGAAAGCGAAGCAAAAATCAATAAGCTGCCCGCATTGCAATGTTTCCGGCAGCACAGATGATTTTTCAGCAGTAATGTTCTGCCCGCATTGCTATGCGGAACTGCTTGTGCCTCTGGATGTCCTCAAAGCTGAACTTCAATGCCCGTACTGTGACAAAACATTCCGTGCCAATATCACCGTTTCACTGGATGATGACGATAATGATGATGAGGATGAAATCCTTGAACTGAAAGAAGCTCAACCTCAATCTGCATTCGCTCCCGGAGATGTCTTTGACAAATACAAAATGGTCAAACTCCTCGGTAAAGGCGGCATGGGTGAAGTTTATCTCGTACAGCACATGCTGCTCAATACCCAGCTTGCTTTGAAGATTATGAACGGAGAAACCTTTGTCAATAATCCGATTTATGCAAAAAGATTCATCCGTGAAGCCAAACTTGCCAACAAAATCCAGAGCGAAAACTTCATTGCCGTACAGGATGTCGGCATGGAAAGCAAAAGCGGCTCTCTCTTTATCGCCATGGAATATGTCAAAGGCAAAAATCTCAGCGAAATAATGCATGAAAAAGGTCCATTTACTGAAATGGAAACCCTCGAAATCTGCAGCAAAGTCGCCGCCGTACTGATAATATTGGAAAGAGAAAAAATCGTTCACCGCGATATCAAACCGTCAAATATCATGATCAGCGAAGACGGAACCGTCAAACTGGCTGACCTCGGTATCGCAAAATCTGAAAGCAGCGAAGAAAATGAATTGACCCTGACTCAGGGCAATCTGGTTTTCGGCACGCCCAATTATGCTTCGCCGGAACAATGCCGTTCATCACATAATGTCGATTACCGTACCGATATATACAGTCTCGGAGCCACCATGTTCCACATGGTAGCAGGTTGTCCTCCATACGAAGGCTCAACCACCATGGATACCATTCTGCAGGTTTTGAACGGGGAACCGAAAGATTTGCAGAAACTGGCCCCCAATATGTCATCAGGATTCATACTGCTGGTCAACGACATGCTCAAACACGATCCTGATCAGCGTCCGCCGAATGCAGAAGCATTGAAAATGCGCATCGACAGTCTGCTCGCCGGCCGCAAAAGCTTTGCTGCATATATGAAAATAAAATGGAAGATCGTCAAATCTCAAAGCACTTATATTGCATCAAAATTGTGGGATCTTGCCAAAAAACTTTACCGCAGCATACCGCGTGAAGCATTTGTGCGTCTTTTCAAGGTTGCATTTACAATAATTTTCGGTTTTATATGCTTTTTCGGCGGCTTGAAATACCGCTACAAACTTTTTGAAGGCTGGAATTATATCAAAAAAGAATTCATCTCCGGTGTCAACCAGAAAACTCCGGCTGCTCAAGCAGATACTCCCAAAAAAACTGAAGAATCTGACGGAGATAATGAAAATGAGCCGCCGGCAGAAACTTATATTGCCGATAATACGACTCCTGTACACAAAACACCTTCACGCCCCGCTGTCAAACCTGTCCGTAAACCATCTGCACCAATCGTGCGGGACAATGTCAGCGTAGCTATTGCCATGCGGTTGGATAAATGCAACAATGAACTTATGCGTATGGAAAATGATGCCGCCAATGTTACTGATCGCGTATGGTATATGGATCGGCTCAAGTTTTACCGCCAGCTGCAGACCAACCTCAAAAAACAGTTGCAAAACAGCCGTGATGCTTTCGCGCTCCGCCGCAAAAATAAATTCAGCACACAAAATTCAACAACGATTTTTGATATGATCCTTGAATATTCCAAACGCGATGAAAATAAACCTTTTGAACGGAATGACCGCGTATTTGCAAAACAGCTTCTCCACTATCTCAAGGATGATCAAAGCAATCCCAATATGACCATCAGCGACTCCACACATCCAGAATTTTCCGGACCGCTCCTGCGCTGGATCGAACACGCCAAACTCCCCTACAAGGACGAAATAGAAAAAACTCTGATGATCCATCATGTATCAACCGAATGCATTACCGGAGATTGCAGCATCGAACTTTGCAAATATGGTGTCAAAGATATGAAGGGAATGCTTTTCAAAAAAATACACAACAAAGAATACGATGAGGCAATCATTCTGATAAATTATGGTGCTGATCCCAACGAAACCGATGAACAGGGCAGAACTCCGCTGCATTACGCTGTCCAGCATGACAAATCCGCGCTTGTGCGCCAGCTGCTGCTGGCAGGAGCCGATCCGAATTCAGTCCCGTCAGGCGATTTCCAGACCCCGCTGTTTTTTGCAGAAAAATATGCTTCGCCAAACATTGTGCGGATGATGTATACCGCCGGCGCCAATGACAATTGCACAGATCTCAACAACCTGAAACCTTCAGATTATTCCTATGTCAAGGAGTTCAACCGCCTCTTCAGGAATGCCGATATCGCCAAAATTTCATCCATGCTGGCAAAACATCCCGATCTGGCAACTCTGGAAATGCGCGGCGGCATAACCCCCATTCAACAGGCTGTCAAAAACAACAATCTGTCACTTGTCAACAAACTTCTCTCATTAAAAGCTGATCCCAATCAGACTGCCTCTTCATGCAAATATACCCCGATACAGCTGGCATATAAAAATTTCCGCTCACCTAAATTGAATTTACGCAGCCGCCGCACCGCGGCAAATATCATGACTCAACTGCTCAAAAAAGGAGCTTCCGGCAAAGTAAAGCCTCTGAATGGTTCAGCTCCGACTCTGCTGCAGGATGCACTCAATGATTTCCGTGTTTTCAGCGATATGCATGTCAATTTCGTCCGTGAATTGATAAAAAGTTATGATATCAAAGAAGAATTTTTCCCGATTCTGTCGAAGCTTTATGAGCATAAACACCTTTATTACGGTGCAGATAATTTTTCAGATAAACGGAGTCAGGCACTCAATCTGCTTCTGGCATCAGAACCGGATCTTGATTCTGATGATTTTGAACCACTTTTCCCAACCATCGCATGGTCACCAAATATAACAGAATCAGACCTCAATAAGCTCATTGCCCGCAAAATCCGCATCAACGGCATGGATGATAATGGCCATAATGCAATTTCAGCACTGGCTCAATACTCATTCAAAAACAGCATTCATATTGATGCCGAAGCCAAAGCTGCAATTGTGCGGAGAATCAAATACCTGCGGGCAAAGGGAGTTACCGTAGAATCTGCATTGAAAAATCTTGACCTGCCCCACAACATTGCAGAAGCATTGAAATAATAATCATTCTTATCTTTTCAGAATTCAATGTAATTCCGACTTGTGCAGTCTGCAGCTGAATTCCTGCAATTTATCCGCAAAAATCACCAGCAAAACTCCACTGAACACAAAAATAATTCCAAGCATCAACCGCCATGTAAATGCTTCGCCAAACACGAAAATGCTGATGCATACTGCCGTCAACGGTTCCAAAGCTCCGAGGACAGCCGTTCTGGTCGCTCCGATATACCTGAGCCCGATGGCAAGAAAATAAAATGACAAAAACGCCGGAAACAATGCCAAACCAATCATATTCAACATGATAATATGATTGCTGACCGGCAGAAAATATGAAAAATCAGGCATAACAACAAAATACGGCAATGAAAATATCATTGCATAAAAAGTAATCGTTTCCGACTGCATCCTGTTCAGTCCTGATTGCCTGACTATAACCATATAAACCGCATACGCAAATGCAGAAAGCACCGCCAGCAATATCCCCCGGATATCCAGATATGCACCCGATGGAGTTTTACACATCACCAGAACTCCCGATAATGACAAAACTATACTGGCAATCATCCACGGAGAAATATGCTCCCTGAAAAATACAGCCATAATAACCGTAACAATTACCGGATATGTGAAAAGAATAGTAGAGGCAATTCCGGCATCCATAAAACGGAAACTTAAAAATAACCCCAATGATGTACCGGCAAGACACAATCCGAGCAAAATTATATACAATAAATATTTACGGGGAATTCTGAATGACTTTTTTTTCACCAGCATCAGCAATGCAACCATCCCCGCTCCGAAGCCGAAACGGTAAAACAACACCGTCGGTGTTGACAATCCGCCCGCATACAGCTTCAAAGCAAAAAGCGGATTCAAACCGAATGTCACCGCCGCCAGGACCGCACCGGCAAAACCTGCAATTTCACCCTTCATCATCATTCCTGTTCATTTCAAAATCATTCAGCAGCATACGGATAATATCAAAAGAATATCCGCGTCCAGCCATAAATGCATACAATTTCTGCTTCTTTTTAAATACATCTTTTTCTGTTTTCAACATACGCAGTTTGAAATCAAATGCATTGCGTGCAGATGCAATTTCATTTTCTGCTATTCCCTCAAGAGCCTTTTCAATATATTCATCAGCAATCTGCAGCAGCATAAGCTTGCGCCGTATCAGCAACGCCCCGCAACCGCGTGAATTCAACAGAGAAGCATAATCGCATGCATACGCTTCATCATTGATAAATGAATAACGTTTACAATCTTCAATCGCAGATTTTATTTCATTCTGCGGATATTTTTTTTTGCTGAGTTTGGTATATATTTCTGATTCTGCATATACGCGTTTTGAGAGTATTTTCATTGCATACTCAAACGCAGAAATCTGCAGTTCTGCTCCACTTTTCATTCAATCAACCGATTTTTGCCAATGCACTGTTCAAACGGGCAAAAGATTCTTCGCGCCCGATTATTTCCATGATTTCACCGGGTCCCCCGGGAGTTACAGACAAACCGGAGAGCGCGATACGCACTCCCCACATGACTCTGCCGACTTTAATCTCTCTGGTCTGTGCATAATTCATCAGAATTGCGGTCAAAGCTTCAGCGTTCCAGTCTGCACAATTTTCAAATTCAGGCATGACATCATTGATAATATCTCTGGCAGTTTCAGGAGTTGCCTTATTCTTTTTGTGATTAAAAAGTTCAACATCATAGGCAGGCTGTTCGATCAAAAATCCGATCATTGCCGGAATATCTGTGAAATTTTCAAGGCGGGACTGCAGCAAAGCGGCAACCTTGTCCCAGACTTTTTCGAGTTTTGCATATTCAGCCGGAGCAAACTTGGCTGCTTTTGCCTTGAATTCTTCAAAATCCATCTGCTTGATATACTCTGAATTCATCCAGCGGAGCTTATCATAATCAAAAATTGCCGCCGCCTTGTTCAAACCGTCAACATTAAATAATTCAGCCAATTCTGCAAGTGAAAAAATTTCACGGTCATTTTTGGGCGACCAGCCGAGCAATGCAATGTAATTGATGATTGCTTCAGGCAGGAAACCCTCATCCACCAGATTTTCAAAACTGACAGAACCATGACGCTTGGAAAGTTTGGAAACATTGCCCTCTGCATCGCGGCCCATAATCAGCGGCAGATGCACATATTGCGGAATTTCCCAACCGAAAGCACGGTAAAGCAAATTATATTTCGGAGTACTGGAGAGATATTCCGATCCGCGCACAACATGAGTTATCTGCATCAGATGGTCGTCAATGACATTGGCAAAATTATATGTCGGCATTCCATCCTGTTTGATGAGGATTTGATCATCCAGAACTTTTCCCTCAATAGTGATCTCTCCGAAAACAAGATCTGTAAATGTTACCGATTCTGAACGGTCAATTTTCTGACGGATCACATGCGGCACTCCGGCGGCGAGTTTCTGCTGTACTTCTCGCGGAGAAAGATTTGCACAATGCGAAGGGCAGCCGTCAATAAACTCAGTTCCTGCCTCTGAAGTCGGTTCTTCTGACTTTTCACAGAAGCAATAATAAGCGTGCCCTGTTTTTACCAATTCTTCTGCAAACGGACGATAAAGATGTTTGCGCTCACTCTGCACATAAGGACCGAAACCTGCATCTTTGTCAGGCCCCTCATCGTGGTCAAGCCCCGCAGAATTAAGCGTATTGTAAATAACTTCGACTGCATTCTCAACAAAACGCGCCTGGTCAGTATCCTCGATACGGAGAATAAATTTCCCTTTGCCGCTGCGGGCGAGCAGCCATGCATAAAGCGCAGTTCTCAAATTTCCAACGTGCATAAACCCTGTCGGACTGGGGGCGAATCTGGTACGGACGGTCATAAAAAACTCCTTATTAAGAAAAATTATTAAAACTCAAGCATAATTTACATTCAAATATAAAAAAATCAACTTAATAATTTGACAATTTTAAAAAAGAGGATATATTATATTCAGAAGCTTATGCGTCCCTATCGTCTAGAGGCCTAGGACATCGGGTTCTCATCCCGACAACCAGGGTTCGAATCCCTGTGGGGATGCCATTTTTGTGTACTGATTTTATAAAATACCTGCAAAAATTACTTTTCAACAGCATTCCACTCTGCCAGACGGCCCTGAATAAATTCTGCAATAGCATTGTGTTGCGCCTTGCCGTTTCCTTCGATAGTCATGGCATCTCCGAATTCAAAATAAACCTCTTTTTTGCGGTTTACCGGTCCGAGATCACGGATAATTCTGCCGGTACGGACAAAGTCTGTTTTCAGCGCCATCGGCAGGACTTGAACGCCTGCACTGCGGGCAAGTTTGACACCGATGCTGTTGAACTCCTCCGGTTTGAATTCAACGCTGCGGGTGGATTGCGGAAAAATAATAATGGAACGCCCGCTGTTGAGAATACGCGTTCCCTCTGTCATAACCTGTTTGAAATCCTCACGCGGATCACTGCGTCCGACCGCGACTGCATCCAAAGCCCGGAGGATATTGCCGAAATACGGAATCTTGAGCAAAGATTCCTTGATCACAAAACTGAAATCAATATGAGCGCGGATGATTGCATGCAGCAAAGCAGTTTCCAAAAGACTCATGTGATTGCCGATAACCACCACCGGAGCATGATTCAATGCACGCACTTTGTCCAGTCCGCGCAAATGAATTTTACCGCCGCATTTTTCGACGACATCAATGTTCATATTTGAATATTTTACCTGCTGAAATCCATCCAGTTCACCGCGTCCGGCACATGCTCCTGATTGCTGAAACACCGCAAAATTGCGGACATAAAAATCAATTCTGTTCCCAAAAAGCAGTTTATTGCACAAAGTACGCTTGCCGTCCGGTGTATCATAAGTATCTGAAGTAAAACGGTTATTAGTAACCAAATCCTGATATTCCATAAAAAAACTCCTTTTGAAATTACAACCTTCTATAAGATAGATGCTTAAAAAATTTTTTCAAATCCCAAGCTGCAAATTAGCCGGAAAAATCATTCTTTATGCCCTCGCCACCGAAAGAACGTAAACTTTTGCCGCACCGGCATCCAGCAATGCCCTTGCCGCACATGAAAGCGTAGCTCCGGTCGTAAAAACATCATCGGTCAGCAGAATCGAGCGTTTTTCAACAATATTGCGTACTCCGCGGAAAGCATCACGGAGATTTTTATGCCTCTCCTCGCCGGAAAGAAATTTCTGACTGCGGGTGCGTTTAATACGGCGGAGTGCATTTTTCACCATCGGGACACCGAGTTCCGCCGCCATAAATGATGAAAACAGTTCAGATTGATTGTAAGTACGGGAAAATTTCCTGCTCCAATGCAGCGGCACCGGCACAATCATATCAAAATCCCAATCCTGACACGCTGACTTGATACGCTCCGCCGCCATATGTCCGAAAATACGGGCAAACGGCAGCATATCACGGGACTTGAAATCCAGAATTATCTTTTTCCCGAACGATTGATACGAAAACACCGATACAGCTTCCACAAAAGGGCGTTTATCCTCTTTCATGCATTTTGAACAGCACGAGAGTACGCCGTCAAGCTCTCCGCCGCAACTGTAACAGCAATTGTCGCCGAAAAACAGAATTTTACTGCGGCATGACTCACACAAATCATTTATACCGCCGCCGTCACCGTCACCACATCCCGGACAGGCGAGAATATTCAACCTATGCGATAAAAAACGAAAAATATTCATATTACTTCCGGGCAAGGAAACTCTTTATTTCTGGAATATTTCTGATTTCCGGCGGCAGATTCAGCTTGGCAATGGAATATCCGGTATTTTTACTATCAACTTTTGCCCCTTTACGAAGCAGAAATTTTACTCTCTGAGCATATTCAGTCTGTATATTGGACCTGCTGCTTGTTTGCGACGCAGCTCTGCAAACAGCATACAGCGCAGTTTGCCCATTGTATGTGCAATTTATATCCGGAACATGTTTCAACAAAATTTCAAGTTCCCTGTCGGAAACATAAATATTCTGTGCCGCATTTACAAAAATACGGTTAAACGCAACTTCACTTACATTACTGCTGAATTTCAATAATTCATTAAGCACATTTTCAATAATATTCTGATTATTATTATCCTCACTTCTCGAACGGTAACGCCGGAAAAAGGATTCCAGCAGCTCAGGCATATCTTGTTTTATATCCGAATACCTCAACATGACAGAGATATAATTGTAAGCAATAGTATCGACTTCATTCAAGCTCCGCAATGAATAATTCAACAGCGATTTATAGCCGCCATACCCCATCGGATTGACTCTGATATCGGCTCCGGCTTTCACCAGTTCAGTAAATATCTGAAGCATTTTCACCCGTTCAGCGCGGCGGCGGCCGTCCCGCCGGAGATAGTAAGCAAGATCATACACATATTGTACCGGAGCATAACCATATTGAACAAGTTTACCTTTTTTATCAGGATCAGCCTTGTGACTGAGCAAGACTTTGACCATTGCAAAGTTTTTGTTTTTTGCAGCATACTGCAATGGTGTCATACCGCCGGCAAGCTCCTCATTTGCTAAATCCGGATGCTTGCGCAGCATATTGCTGATCTGATAAATCTGATTTCTGTTGACTGCGGTATTGAAATCACCGAAATATTTGTAATAACTCGCAGTTTTACCATCAAAATCCTTAAATCCGGCATCACTGCCAGCCGCAATCAAAAGATCAATTATCGGCTTTCCGGCATATTTATACGCGATAAAAAGCGGCGTTTGCTGCTCTTTATTCACCGCAGTGACATCACTTCCTGCCAGCAGAAGATTCCTGATGATACCAACATCATTCATCCGTACCGCATAATGCAGAATGGAATTGCCGGTATCGTCTTTTTCGTTTACATTGGCACCGCAATTGATCAGCAGATTTATCATATCTTTATTGCGTCTGAACTTGATTGTCTGGAGCAGAAAACCACTCAAATCATCCACACCGTATGTCAGAACATCTTTATTAAGGAACAGAAATTTTGATTTTTTCCCTTCTTCATTGTCAATACAGACATTATGTCTGACGAGTTCAGTAACTATCTTGTTAGCCACATGGGACGGGATACCGCGCGGATCGAGCATTGCTTTCAGCAAAGAACCGGACAAACGCGCATATCTGCCATCTTTGACTTCGACATTCGGGTCAACATTTGAATTCTGCACCATCCGCAAAAGTTCCTCTGCAAACTTCACATCTTCTCCGGAATATCCCCAGTCGGTGCGTTTTATAGAATGAGCATAAAACAAGTCCTGCAATTTTTTAGTGGCTGTGGCATTATATCTGCGGCTGTTTTTCAAACTGATGGATTTTTTGCGGTTATTCTGCTGTCTCAAAAGATTTCTTCTGATATTTTCAAAAACCTCCACACGGGCTTTGAGCCATTTATTGTAAGGAGCTTTTTTCTGCTGAGCGCGCAATTCCTGCAAATCCTTCTCAAATTTCTTCAATCTGTCATCAATAGTTACAGGATAAACTATTATCGATTCGGAATCGTATGTGCCGGCAGCAAGCTTATTGTAATCAATTTTCTGAAGTTCAGGATGTTTTACTGCTGTTTTCTGTTCTTTTTTTACCTCAACTGTATTTTCCTGAACGGCAGATGTGCTTTCCTTTTTTTCAACTGCCGGAGCTGAAGTTTCTTTACTGACATTTTCTTTTTTTGCATCCGCGACAGAATTATCAAAATTTTTCTCTTCTGCTTTTTCTGTGTCAGGATCAGATGCAGCAGCCGGAGCCTTTGTCTGTATTGGCGGTGCAACAAGAACGGATGTTTCTTCGATTAAATTTCTTATACCTGCAATATTATTGCCGTAGATTCGTATCGGGTTTGAAATAAATATTTTCCGCAAACTGCTGCAGCCATCAAAAACATTTGAATTCATACCTTCCAGCTTTGCCGGAATTGTTATCTCTCTCAAACTGCGGCAATTTGCAAAAGCTCTATCGCCCAGTTTTTGAATTCTTATATTAACATCAAACGATACCTGTTCCAAATTTGTACAATCACGAAATGCACCGTAACCGATAAAAGAAACTTTTCTGCTGATACTTACTCTTCGCAAGCTTTCACATCCGGCAAATGCATCATTACCAATCTGGGAAACATTATTGCCGATAAATGCATTCTGCAAATTTTTGCAGAGAGCAAAAGCGCTGTTTCCGATGACAACAATTTTATTCTGTCCGATACTGTAACAGCCTTTCAAATTACTGCATCCATAAAATGCTCTGCTGTTGATATTGACAACATCTGCAGGGAAATAAACTTTCTCCAATCCACGGCAATTAAAAAATGCGCCTGAACCAATAACATTTACCCCGTCCGGAACTCTGTAATCACCTTTGAAATCTGCCGGTGCTCTCAGCAGTGTTTTTTTATTTGCGTTGAATTTGAAACCTGCGGCTTCATCCTCCGCAATTTTTTTCAAATCAACAGTTTCAGCGGCAGTTGATTTTTTCTTTGCAGCAGGCGGTACATAAATTTCGATATCTTCATCTTGAGCCGGCTCCGTCAGGCGCAATTTATCACGCAGCCTGATACCGAAAAAGAACGCAGCCGCAGTAACCGCAGCAATTATACACAATGCAACAATTTTTTTCAGCAAACTCCAACCGACTTCGCGTGTTTTTTGGATAAAAGCAGTCTTTTCCCCATGACGGATTCCGGTTTTCAATTTGATCATATCTTTTATACGGTCGCTGAATTTGTATTCTCCATTACGGATATTTTCAACACGGACCTTCAATTCAGCAATATTCTGCGGACGGTCAGCAGGATCCTTGGCCATCATATCATTCACCAGAGCAATAAATCCAGCAGTAAGATCCACCGGTAAATTCCGCAAATCAGGAATCGGATCATTAAATACTTTGAGCATGATCTCAAAAGCTGTTTCACCATCATACGGCGGCTTGCCTGTCACCATATGATACATCGTCGCACCCAAACTGTAAATATCTGCGCGGCAATCAACATTGTGAGCGGCTCGGCATTGTTCAGGCGAAGCATAATTCGGAGTTCCGAAAACCGCATTTCCGTGAGTCAGAGTAAGTTCCCCCTCTGCATGATTGCTGGACTTGGCAATACCGAGGTCGGCAAGCTTAATCGCACCATTAACATCGATCATAATGTTAGATGGCTTGATATCACGATGAACAACATTGTGCAATTCCATGGCCTCAAGGGCATTAAGCACTTCTACAATAATATTCAATGTATCAGCCTCGGATAATGCTCCGGTGCTTCTGATGATTTCGCTCAGATTATACCCGTCCACATACTCCATCGCAATAAAAAGCGACTCTGTTTTGCTGTCTGAACCGACATCAAAAACAGAGATAAGATTCGGAGAAGCGATTTTACTTGCAAGTTTGGCTTCACGGATAAAGCGTTTGGCAAAGATTGAATTCTGTCCCGCCACCTCCGGCAGCATCACTTTGAGTGCGATATCACGATTCAGCAGAAGATGCCGTGCGAGATAAACCTCGCCCATACCCCCTTTGCCAAGCAGCCTGATAATTTCATATTTATCAAAAAAATCACCGGGTTCAAACATGGATTTTTCCGGATCAGGAGTATCAAAAATATCCGGATCATCATCAATATCATCATCCAGCGATATCACAACCGACGGCGCAAACTCATTATTGCAGCGCGGACATACAAGCTGCTGTTCCTGCATCATATCCAGAGAAATCGCAAGCTTACTCCGGCAATGCGGACAAAACATCATTACCGAAAAATCACTTGCCGCACCCAATTCTCCGCACAAAGGACAAATCAGGTTCTGCTCCTTCAATGCTTCAGCAGCACCCTCATAATGCTTTTCACAATGCGGACAACGCAGAATCAGTGACATAAAGCATTACCCTGTAAAATGTTATGGACGCGGAATACGGATCTTCATTCCCGGATAAATACGGTTCGGATCTTTTATAACATCCTCATTGGCTTTCAAAATACGATGATATTTGCGGCCGTTGCCATAAACTTTTTTGGCAATAACAGACAAGCTCTCATCTTTGACAACAACATACTCTTCATAACGCACAGAATTGCTGTTTTCATCTGAATTGGCAGTAAGGGAATTATCTTTTTCTGCATTTTCCTCAACTTTTTTGCTGTTGCTTCCGGTATCTGCGAGAGGATTTCCGCCCTCTTTGGCGGCCTCCGGCAAACCGAATCCATCCTCATTTTCAAAAGAAGATACCGTATCAGAACGTTCTGCAACCGCAGGCGGCAGAGTTGCAGGAACTTTCCAGCCCGGATACATAGGTTCGAGATAATCTTTCCAAGCTTTTTCTTCTGCACCGAGTTCACGGGTTGCAAGTTTGGGAGTACATCCTGCAAGTGCGATGGATGCAACAGCAGCAGCGAGCATAAAATATTTCATAATAAATCCTCCTGAAAAAATTGTCATATCTTACTATATATAAATAAAATCCTTTTTCAACCTTTTTCTGAAAAAAATCAGAAAAATTCACTGTTCATGACCGCACAGATATTCAACTGGATAGCATCATTGAATCTGGTATTCTGCTGCGGAGTCGCCAGAACATCAACAACCCCCTGATAAGGAAATTCATCAATGGAACGGTTGAACGCAATAAAATCCACCTGATGCCCGTAACTGCGGAATGTTCCGCGGACATGACCATTGCCGATTGCCTGACAGCGTACGATTTCGAGCGTATTAAAGCGGAAAACCGGTTTGGGATTGCTGTGACCGAAAGGTCCGATCTTTTCAAAATATTCAAAAAGCTCATTATTGAGTTCGCCGAGTTCCATTTCTCCGTCATACGCAAGATGCTGAACGAGATCATCCGCGGAAATAGCTTTTTCGACTTCCTTGTTGAGAACTTCAAAAAATCCTGAAATCATATCTGTCCTCAAGCCGATACCGACCGCCATCGGATGACCGCCGTAACGCTCAAGCATGTGAGATGTTTTGCCGAGAACTTCAACCAGATTGAGCGAACCGACACTTCGTCCTGAACCGTATGCATTATCGCCCTGAATAGTCAGCACGATTGCCGGACGGTTGTAATCACGCGCCAGACGGGAGGCAACGATACCGATAACCCCCTGATGCCAGTCGCGGCCCGCCACGAGAATGGCATAATCGCTGATCCATGCCAACCCGCGTTCGATCTGACTCTTGGCCTCCTGATAAATCTCCTGTTCCTTGTCCTGACGGATGCGATTGAAAGATTCCAGATCCGAAGCATATTTGTAAGCTTCAACGATATTTTCCGATTCCAGGAGCTGCAAAGCGATATTGGCATCACCGACACGCCCTGCAGCATTGATGCGCGGAGCGAGTTTGAATGTGATATCTGACGGGACGAGTTCATGTTTGAGATTTGAGCTTTCAATCAAGGCGCGGATTCCGGGGCGATACTGCTTGCGGAGGATCTCAATACCATGCTTGACCATAATGCGGTTTTCGCCGAGGATTGGAACGATATCCGCGACCGTACCGAGAGCGACATAATCCATAATTTCTTCAAGTCTGGTGCTGAAACCGCCGAGATTATGCTCCCTGCCGTATTTTACAAAAGCATGTGAGAGTTTGAAAGAACTGCCTGCGCCGGAGAGCAGCTGCAAATCTTCAAGTTCCGGATAAATCTTGGGATTGACAAGAGCGATCGCTTCCGGGAGTTCGTCCGAAGCCTCATGATGATCGGTAATGATAACATCAATATTTCTCTCATGCGCAACTTTGACCGCATCACAGGAAGTGATACCACAGTCAACAGTTACGAGGACTTTGCATCCGGGAAGAAAAGAGAGAGCCTTTTCGAGAGATTCCGGAGTAAATCCATACCCGTCATCGAAACGGTGCGGAATGAAAGAAAAGACATTTGCTCCGTTGTTGCGCAGGACAAGAGAGAGCAACGCGCTGGCGGTGATTCCGTCAGTGTCATAATCTCCATGAATGAGGATAGGTTCTTTGTTTATAACGGCATCCCAAAGACGCTTGGCGGCATTTTCAATACCGGGGAAGCGATAGGGATCGGACAGGTTTGCCAGTTTGGGATTGAGAAAAGCCGCCACCTGATCGGAAGCGATACCGCGGGCGGCGAGGATGGCACAAACTGCTTTAGGCAGTTTGTGCTTGGCTTGCAGCTCGGATATTTGTGATTCTTTGTCCCGGCAATTATTTTTCCAATAAATAGCACCCATTTTAACACTTTCTTTTTTTAATCATACTATATATTAACACAAAAAAGCGAAAAATCCAAAGAAAATTGAAAAAAAAACGAAAAAAAACTTGAAAAAACAAAAAAGTGTAATATTTTAATGGAAGTAGAACTTCGAGGCATTACAAATGCCGACGTGGCGGAATTGGCAGACGCGCTAGGTTCAGGTCCTAGTTCCCCTAAAGAGTGTGGGTTCAAGTCCCACCGTCGGTACCAATTCTTCTTAAGTTCTGCGGGTATGGCATAACGGCTGTGCACCAGCCTTCCAAGCTGGTCATGGGGGTTCGACTCCCCCTACCCGCTCCAATACGCTGTGGTGGAATTCCCGAGCGGCCAAAGGGGGCAGACTGTAAATCTGCTGTCACCGACTTCGATGGTTCGAATCCATCTTCCACCACCATTTTTTTGCTAAATAAGAGTGCTGAATATCAGCACTCTTTTTTTTATGCAAAAATGGGTGGAAGATAACGGCGTTCAGCCGTTGTGATGCGATTAGCATCACGGAGTCGAAACATCTGGTTCGACCATTTTGCGATTTAGCAAAATTGAGCCTGAGTAACACAGACCGCAGGTCAAGTAACGCAAGGCAATCCAGTTTCCTCTCTACTCTAAAAAAAAACTCACCAGTTATACGGTCAGAGAGGCTATATCATAAAGATAACATATCAATGAATTTTTATAATTAACTACTTTATATTCAAAACCAACCATTTGCATTATTTTTTGTAGTTTTAAATAAATTCTGATGTGCAATTTCAATACCATTTTTAATTTCCTCAAGATATTCTTGTGTGGATTTATTATAAAAATTTAATTTATGATGGATAAAATCTCTATAACGTTTTTCTACGGAATGCTGATCATCATCTAAACAAATAACATCAATACTTTTTAAATTTTGCTCATGAGCTGCACCCCATTTGAGAAAATATTTGAGATATGAATCAGTTATAGGAAGCGAATACCCGATTATTCGTATATGATTGGCTTCGGCTAAAAGGGTTCCAGCATTTTTCCAAGTCAAGTTATTGCCAAATGCTTTTTTCCAAGTCGGTGTAACAATTGTCTTTGGTTCAATAACATCTCCGTGTAATTTTATATACGGGACATTATCTCTAGTTTTCCTATTGTTATCTTGAGAAAAATTGAAATAGGAATAGGCACTTTGTTTTGACATCTTGCAATATTGAAGAACATTTTCCAATAGAGCATCATAATTAAACGTCAAAACAGAATACTCTGGTAATGTTTGAGCCACGTCATACTTATCTACAGACGTTCTGCCATAAATATGTAATATAAAAGCACATAAATCCCGAAATATCCATTCTGATTGTTTTATCTTTTCTTGAGTCGGAGTATAATATTTTATTACTTCAGCTATAAAGTTTTGAAAATTAATTGTTTGTTTTGATTTCTTTCCAATCAGTTTACCCATTTCAAATAAAGATAATATTTCTTCGATGTTTGTCATATCGGAAGCATAGAAATCCTTGCAACGACGAAGTTTATCTATTTCTTGATATACATCCCCAAAGAAATTAACATTAATTTCTTTGTTAAGTAAAGCATCTTTGAGTGCGTACATATCCTTGGATTTTTCAAGAAAATTACTCATTACGGGGAGACCGAATTGAGCAGAAAATCCAGCACCTAATATATATACAACTTTTTCATTGGCAAGAGCTTTCATATTTTCCTTTCCAGCAGTTTCATTGCGGCGTCTTCGCCTTGCTCGATGGCGACTTCTACGGCATGTTTTGCGAGGTCAAGCAGGCGTGTGCTTTCTTTTCGTAAGGCAAAAGATTCCTGAACTTTTGAAGCAATTTGTTCTTGTATTGCCATAGGCAATTTGGGTATTATTACATTTTCGATTTCAGATGGTTTCCAATGTTGGATAATTGATCCTCCCGCATCCCGTTCTGCTTGAAGTCTGACTATGATAGAGTTGAGTACCAAAGTTAAATAATCTGGCAGAAAATCGTTGTTTTTTACTGTTAAATGCAATAATGCTCCTGATGTAATTACATCTAAGTTCTCTTCTAATTTATAGGCTATACCCACGCTACCATCTTTGGAAAGCAAAATGGTATCTTTCTTGGGAGTAAGATTTTCTGAATAATATTCATCCCAATCAAGATGTATTTCCGGCGGTGTAATACCAAATTTTGTGATGTCAGAAACTCGCACAAAAGGTACTCCATCCTCTTGATAAGCCTCACTGCCTGGTTCTATGGATTTTGTAATGTTTACAATATCACCCAAACGGGACTTATCATAGGAAGAAATGCGCTTGAAAAGGTCATCATACTTCGGCTGGTAGTATTCGGCATCGAGTCGACCGGAGTTCTGGAAGTCGGCAAAAGTTTTTGTCGCCACAGATTCATCATCTGGCTGCCAATCCGTCAAGCCGAGTTCTTGCAAAAGCAGTTGAGCAGCAAAAGAATAAATATCTATAGATTCTTGTCTTTTTCTGTTGGCATATTGAATAAAGCCAGCAAGCTTCCCTTGAAATTTTTCATTAAGAACAGGAATTTTAATGTCGTCGAACTCAACTAATTTGATTTCTGGACGAGTAGCTTTGATTCCTCTGCGTCTAAATTGCACATACCCATACAAGCAATTTATAAAAGTTGATAAATAATAAGGACTAATACTGTTGTCTGATATTCTTATTATTCCAACATGTGCACTGGTATTGGCTTCCGGAAAATTTGCAGGGACAACAGTACTTTTTCCAAAATAAACACCTGTTTTGGTTACCAAAACATCTCCTGATTTTAATTGAGAACGTTTTAATGCTTGGTGTAATGATGGAGTAATATATCTGTATACTGAATCATTAATGTATCCCTCTTGGATAGATTCACTGAGCAGGTATAAAATACCATTCTCTTGGTAATCAGGAGCCCCATGGTCTCCATCTGTAATTAGGGATGAAATCTGCTTTAAGGTTTTTATTTCTTTTATGTTTTTTACCATCAATGACAATGGTGCTAAATATTGTTTTTGATAAAATTCAGCTCCTATGGTAAACAAATTCTCAAGGTCAATATTTGTAATTGTACTTACTTCCAGTTTTTCCAGTAATGCCCGGTATTTTGCTTCATTAAATACCGGGCTCATCGAAAAAAACTTAATTTTTCCTTTTTGGCAAATTCAATAAAGGCTTCGGCAATACCATCGGGTGTTTGCTGAACAAGTTCATTCAATTTTCCGTTATTACAATCATAATCTATTGTAGCAAAAAGATCGTGATATACGATCGGATGACCGTAAATATCCCGTTTGGCAAGTTTGGGATCGGTGGTTGTGCCGGTTTTATCTTCCGTCCAATAAAGTTTATCGCCGGAGTTATTTTTGCCTTCCAAACGCTGGGTGGCAAAGAAAATGTTGTAATTATCTACTTTGGGGCAAAGTTCATCATCCCATTTCTGCACAAAAAGCACACTGGTTTTAGTTCCGGTATGCGGCTTAAAAGTATTGCCATGCAAGCCGACCACCGCCAAAATACGGCAGCGTTCAGCAATAAAATCCCGGATATATTTATCGGTACTGTTATTGAATCTGCCCTGCGGCAGAACAATCGCCATACGACCACCGGGTTTCAAAAAGTTCAAATTCCGTTCAATAAAAAGAATATCACGGCTGACGCTCTTCTGAATTTTCCCGTTTTTCAAGCCCAATTCGTACCGATTGAGGATTTGTCCCTCTTTGACCTCTCCGGCAAAAGGCGGATTTGCCATCACAATATCAAAGTTGAAAGTAGCAAAATCTTTTTCAGGATTCAGCTTTTTAAGCTTTTTGAAACCGTCATTATAGGTATCGTTCCAAGTTTCCTCTTTGGTAACAGTTCCCCAACGTCCATAATCAAGAGTATTCAGATGCATTACGTTGGTGTGACCATCACCGGCAATCAAATTCAGAGTTCTTGCTACCCGAACTGCTTTTTCATCAAAGTCAATGGCAAAAACATTATCTTGGACGTATTCCAATTCATCATTGCTTTTGCGGGTAGCTGTAAACAAATGACTGACCGCTTTTCCGGCTTTCAACTGCATTTGTTTCCAGACATGAAAAATGGTATGCACCGGGAAACCGGAACTGCCTGCTGCTGTGTCAATCATTTTTTCATTGACCTGCGGATTGAGCATCTTCACGCACATATCAATGACATAGCGGGGAGTGAAATATTGCCCCTTTTCGCCTTTACTGCTTTTGCTCATCAAATATTCAAAGGCTTCATCCACCACATCCAGATTGGAGTTAAAAAGTTTGACCGTTTCCAAAGAAGATACGCAAATGGAAAGATGGGGCGGAGTCAGGTTGATTTTGGCATCTTCCGGAAATACACCAGTCCACTTTCCGCAAGCTCTTTTGAAAAGTTTTTCAATCTTTTCTTTCAACTGAATATCGGTTTGTCCGGAGTTGCGGAATTCCAGATTATATTCTTTGTCAGTAGCCCCGATTTGTTCATCGTAAAGCTTGGCAAAGATCAATTTGAAAACTTCTTCAAAAACATCCACCCCTGCATTGGCGAGAACTTCATCTTCCATTTCCAGAATCAAATCTTTCAATGATTTACCGGTTTTGGTCAATTTGTCACAATCCCAGAGATCTTGCATAGTAAACGGCTGCTGCAATACATCTGCCAAAGTTTGAGTATTGCTGGGAATAGCTTTGATATCTTCAAAGTAATTCGGATTTTTGCGGTGGTAATAAGTTATGGATGTGCCATTTGTCCAAACCGCCATGCTTGCCCCGGTGGCGTGGGTATAGCTTTTAAGTTGATCACGACCGTCTTTGGCTTTCGGCTTTTTGACTTCAACGATAATGTACGCCACAGTCGGATCGTCTTTGTCTTTGATAACAATATCAGCCCGTTTAGTTTCTCTGCCGAAGTACACCGGATATTCAAAAACGAGGCGTTCTTTGGGGTAGCCGTACTCTGTCATCAAGCGTTCTGCATAGAGCTGACGGACAACTTCTTCCGGAGTAAGTTTGATTTCTTTGTCACGAACGATGCAAGTTACAAATGGCTCGGCAACGCCTTTTTTGTTGGTCTTGACTTTAATGCGTTCTTCCAATCGCTGAATTGCATTGTTATATAAATTAGTAAAAAGTTCCAGACTGTAAGCGGAACCATGCAAAATTTCTGCAAGTGTCATAATTATTTCCTCAAGATTACACTTTTTATATTTATTTATTGGAAATATAGCATTAATTATTTCAAATTCAAATAAAATAATTGTTTTTGTTAAGGCGTGGGATTAAAATATTTTGTATAGCGAAAATAGTTCAAAAATGACAGGGATTACGGGGGGATTTTTTGTTTATAAATTACTTTTTACGCAGGAATAGAGAAAGATTCTGGGCGGTAGTTGAACAACCGTATTTTTGTAATTCAGCGGCTATTTCGCGCAAAGTCATTCCCTTGTTTTTTCATGTCTTGATTTGTTCCGCATAAGGGGCAAGTTTCTCCGTCCGGAACACGTCCTGCATTCCCGAAAGATTTTGGCGAACAATTAAGAAGGGGCAAATTATTTTATGACCCTGAACCGAAAATATTTTATCCGCAAACGATTGACAAATAAAAAAAATAAGATATATTAATCACATGGTATAAATACATGGTGCAGTATGAAAAAAATATTATTGATAATAGAAATATTTGTTATAATTTTACTGTTTATTTATATTGTTTTAAAAATCAATTTTTATATCAATTTCGTGCGTATAAAATCAATAAATATAGTATCACTGGAAACAGAATTATGTAATTTTGTAATTCCTGTAAAATATATTGACAACAAGCGTTCTGAGCTTCACGGCAAAGCGATTTATACTCCTGAAAAAAAACGATATAGTTTGCGTTATTCCGATACTGAAAATAAATTATTTATCACTGTAAATCAAATGGCATGGTGCGGCTTGACGGTTTTCAGGGCAAGATATGAAATTACGGATGAAAATACTCATAAAAAATTACTTGAGTTGTATAAAAAGTAAAGTGCGAAAAAAGTAAACTCCCGCTGCATTTTTTGCAGGGGGAGTTTGTTTTTATATTTGACAGATGATTTTTGTTTGTGAGTTTGTGGAAAGCAGTTCTTCGAGCTGCTCGTAATAAGTTTCTTCATCGTAATCAGGGAAACAGCTTTCGGGCAGATAGGTATCATACAAAATTCCGTCTTCGTATGAAAATTTACCATAAAGCAGCCCAAATTCCCGAAATAAAAAGCTCTCATCGTCTTTAGCTCCAAAATTTGTTGATTTTTATGAAGACCCTATGCTTTTTGAAATGGAACAAACACGAAAATACATAAAACAATATTTTCAAGAAATTAAAGGGCCGCATTTTGAACGTTTAAATTTACCGCAACAGCAACTTTCAAATCTGCCAAAATCTCCGGCTGATGCAATAAAACAAGGTTATGAAAAAGTTCCTGACAGTCAAAATTGGTATCATCGCCATAATGGAGAATTCGATAATGAAAAATATATTAATAAAAAAACCGGACAAGAAGTTGTTTTTAACCGTTATGGCAAGATTGTCACTTCTCCGGAAAATATCGGAACTTTTAATTATGGTAAAGATCCGACTTCATTAGATCATGTCTTATTAGATGTTATTCCATACATGCGATGGAAAAATTCTAAAGATGATACAACTTCTTTTTGGCAAAGAGTCTGGGGGAGTGGAAAAAATAATTGAAAAATAAATTCAAATTATTTGTTTTTGTACTTTATTGTAATATATTATTGATATAATACTTACGAGGATAATATATGGCATTTTTTCATTTCGCTCTGCTTACAGGATTTTGCCTGTTTCTTGTTGTTGCTCCGATATGTGCGATTATAAGTATATTATATTTACAATCCCAGGGAAATACATCAGCAGGACTAATCGGAATGGCTGGTCATTGTTTTTATATCCCATTTTTGGGAGCATGGTTGCTTTTTTGGGGATTCAATGGTTATATGGAACTTTTTTTATTGT
>JAZSRU010000088.1:0-2117 GCA_045538635.1 Victivallaceae bacterium | reverse complement strand
CTTTTCTCGGTTAGTCTGCTTTCTAATTTCCGCAAGCAGAGCTTTGTAAAACGGAAGGGCAGCCTGATCTCTTTGATGTTTTTCTAAAAAGGTTATGATTTTTCCCTTAGTCGTATCAGTAAAATTATCTAATGGCAAATCAGAAACCTTAAATGTGAAAATTTCAGGAGAAAAATTTAATGCTTTGACTTTGGCTTTTAGACCGACATCTGAAATCGTTTCTGCTGCAGCCTCCCAAATCAAACGCGGATTTTTATCTTGAAAATCAATCAGCTTTTGGCAATCAAATTCAGAGGATGCACGTTTGCCGATTTTTTCCTTAAACGGTCTGTTGGATATTAGTGTCAAATTTCCGACATCATTTCCAAAACGTTGAAGGTGACATAACATTTTTCCCAAATATGTCATAGAGATTTTGTTGTCAGAGGAGATGTTTATATTACCATTTTTTGTTGTCTTGATCTGATAAAAATTCAATCGTTTAGGAGCGTCAGGAAGAATTTCAAGAACATCATCATGGCATTCGGCAGCAAGAACAAAGTCAACACCTTCTTCGTGCAACTCCAACAAATGGCATATTGCCCAGTGACTTTGATAGTCAAATCTATTCTGGGTACGGCTTCCGGCATCCTCAGATTCAGGAGTATTGACAATAATATCTATTATGTCATTATTCATCTTAAATCTCCTCTATCCACGCCGTACAGCTGGTTCACGAGGTTGTCGATTTGCTTTTCGAGGGCAGAGGTATCTGCCTCTGGATCGGCTGACTTGGTGGCAAGGATTTGTTTGACAATATCCGTCAGTTTTTCTTTGTCTGCATCTTTTATTTCAGGGACCGGCAACTGCTGAATCATTGGTGCAGAAAAGTTGATTCCACCATCTATACCAGAAGAGCTGTAACACTCTTTCAAATAGAATTTTATTACAGATGAATTCAAAATAGCCGCAAGTACCGCAAAACCGATTTTGCTTGTTTTTAGTTCTCGTAACAATATCGTTTTTTTACCTGCGATATAGTTGCCATGTTGATCCCAAAAACATTCAAAATGACGTAATCCGGTAATTATAAGTTTCTCACAATTTTCTTGTATAAAGCGTTTGGGAAAATTATTCTTGAAATCACTTTTTTTAATACAGGGATGCAAGTACTTGTTCTTGAGATAAGAAGTCTGCTTTTGCCCCCACAAACAAATAAATGGATCTATTGTGCCGGTGTTAATCAGTCTAAAACTCTCTGCTGATGGCTCTGTTTCATCTGCGATAAATGGTATCAACTCATATGCTTCTTTAGTTGTAAATGGATTTTCCACACATATAAAGTCATCTACTCTATGGGGCATTTGATATATACTCAATACCTTATCCAGATTTTCAGACAGGCAAACCCCTAAATTTTTATTCGGAATTAAATTTTTATCTACAGGCTTTTGAGAAATGCGACAATAACCGTCTGTGAAATATTCAACAGCTATATGAGAAGTCGGCGTTTTGCTAAAAAAACTTACAACAGGAGTATTGCCTGCTTCAAATACTTTGATTCTTGAACAATCACTCAGTAAATAAACATTATCAAGGTATTTTAAGCGTAGAGCTTCTCCATAATCCATAGAAAGCCACTTGTTGGGAGTAATAAAAGAAACAACTCCTGCAGAGTTTAATAAATTCATTGATAATTCAAAGAAAATAATATAAATATCCCAATTCCCTTTGGCGGTCTGATAGTTTGTAGCATATTGAGTTCTGAAATTAGTACCATTTTGCTCATCCAGGGCTGTCATTAATTCAGAATCTATGTACGGCGGATTTCCGATCACGATGTTAAAAGCGTCTTCGATGTTAAACATCCATTTGGGGTTGAAGAACGGAGAACTTGCCATCTGATTAAAGGGGTTCCAATCTGCCAGTTTTGCAGCTTCCTGATTGATGGTGTCTGTGACAACAGCACTTTCTTTTTCAAGATCTTTCTGACATTTTTTCAATTTTTTTGCCAGTTGATCACGCTTGGCTTTATTGGCATCCACCTTGAACAATGATTCTGATTCACCGGGGAACAGATCATTACTTGTGGCATCTTCCCATTTTTCTTCAAGGTACTTTGCCTGTTCCGCTTCCAG
>JAZSRU010000108.1:0-12990 GCA_045538635.1 Victivallaceae bacterium | reverse complement strand
CTGTTTCAGGTTGCTCATGCAGGAAGCTCTGCGGGCAGATTCACGTGCTGAGTTGAGGGCGGGGAGCAACATTGATGCGAGGATCGCGATGATAGCGATGACGACAGTAATTTGTTTCATCACCAAATGGATTTTTTTGATAATTAAATTTATTTATTGCAAATCGGGTTGATTTTTCTGCAAAACAGGGTAATTTAATGTCAGAAACAAGAGAGGTTTTATGAGAAATTTTTTTATCTTTTTTTTAATTTTTACAGCAGCATGGCTCGCGGCTGACGACAATTTCAAATGGTCGCTCGCTGACGGCAGGATCGCTTTGCAGATCGCAGATAAATGTTATCTGTACAGAGCCGAACTGAAAATTACCGCCAAAACGGCTGACGGCAGACAGTTGAATATAAAAATGCCGCCCGCACTTGATTACAATGATGAATTTTTCGGCAAGGTGCAGATTTATCCCGCCGGAAACTATTTTTTTGCCGCTGACAGCAAAATCGCAGCTGCGCAAATCTCTTATCAGGGTTGCCGCGCCGCCTCCGGTACTGACAGCGGAACTTGTTTTATGCCGCAGGATATTGAACTTGGAAGTGCTGAAGTTCTGCCGGATGCAAAAAATTCAAATGTTGATTTTCTGAACGGCTTCCGCGTTGTTGCCAAACATGAGGGAACTTTGTCCATCGACGGAATGTTGAATTTCCTTGACAGCAAATCCGCTCCGCTTGCCGCCGAAAAGAATTGGTGGGATGGTAAATCTGTATTATTGATACTGTTTCTGCTGCTCGGCGGTGGTTTTCTGCTCAACTTCACGCCTTGTATTCTGCCGATGATCCCGATAAATCTTGCCATTATCGGTGCGGGTGGCGAAAAAACAGTTTTGGCAGGTTTCCTGCGCGGAGTTTATTATGCCGCCGGAATGACCTGTGCATACGGAGCTCTCGGGCTTGCGGCGATTTTGTCGGGCGCGCGTTTCGGTGAACTCAATTCATCCATGTATTTCAACTGGATCGTTGCGGTAATATTTTTTGCGCTGGCGCTGGCAATGGCTGGCGTATGGAATCTCGATTTTTCCGCCCGGCTGAACTCAATAAACCCGATGAAATGGAAAATTGCCCGCCCCGTTGCAATCTTCCTCATGGGGGCGACAGCGGCTCTGCTCGGCGGTGCCTGTGTTGCGCCCGCCGTTATCGGAATGTTGCTGCTGGCGGTTTCAGTTTACAAAAATTCTCCGGCAGCGGGACTTGCCGTTCCTTTTGTTTTCGGTATCGGCATGGGAATTTTGTGGATCGCCGCAGGAGCAACCATGGGCAAAATCCTGCCCAAACCCGGCAAATGGATGGTTTATGTCAAAAATATCCTCGCTGTTTTCATCGCTCTTTTCGGAGTTTACTATGCGTGGACAGGTTTTACTCTGATCCCCGGCAGGTTTAATGCCGCAGAAGAAGTAACAAAACTGCATGAAACTCTTGAAAATACTCCGCAAAACCGCAGAATCTTTATTGATTTCTGGGCAACATGGTGCAAAAATTGTTCGTATATGGAGCGCAATGTTCTCTCCTCGCCGCAAGTTAAAACCCGATTGCAAAATTTTGTTGTTGTAAAATTTCAGGCGGAAAACCTGAAAAATCCTCAAATAAATCAAATTCTGAAACATTATAACATTCAAGGCTTGCCCGCCTTGGTAATTCTGGAGAAAAAATGAAAAAAATATTCCTGCCGCTGTGTGCCTTTAGCGCTGCTTTGCTGACCGGATGCGCCGGAGTCAGTACAGATGCTATCGAAACTGTCGCCCCCTTCAATATCAATAAATATCTCGGCGTCTGGTATGAATTGGCGCGTTTGCCGCACCCGTTTGAAGACGGTTTGATCAATGTCAAAGCAACTTACCGCTGGGGCAGAAACGGTCAGATCGAAGTTGTGAATGAGGGCGTTGATGAAAAAAACGGAAAAATCCGCATCGCCCGCGGTGTCGCTGAAGCTTACAAAAACAGCGACCGCGGTGAACTGCGCGTCAGTTTTTTCCGTCCGTTCTACGGCAAATACCGCGTTATATATCTTGACGAAAATTACTCAAAAGCAATCGTTACTTCCGCAACCAACAACTATTTGTGGATTTTGTGCCGTGAGCGTCAAATCCCGCAAAAAGATTTGGATATGCTCGTTGCCATTGCCGCAGAATACGGCTTTGATACCGACAGTTTGATATTCCCCCAGAAATAAAATGGATTTTGCCGAACGACTGAAAATCCGCGAGCGTTACAGCCACGTCCGCGAAAATGAAAACGGAATGATTCTCATTGATTACATGAGTACAAATTTCCGCCGTTATGACCGCGCCGAATGGCTCAAGCTCATCATACAGCAGAAAATTTCCGTCAACAATATTACCGAAAGTGATCCCCAACGGCGCCTTAAAAAACATGACAGAGTCAGTCTTTTTGAAAATTTAGGCTCTGAACCATCGGCAAATCTTTCATTTTCAACTGTTTATGTGGATGAATATTTGCTGGTGCTTGATAAGCCGTCAGATTTGTGCGTACATCCGACCGGAAATTTTTATCAGCATACATTGTGGTTTCAGGCGGGACTGAAATACGGCGAATTGTTTTTCATCGGCAGACTTGACCGTGAAACTTCCGGCTTGATCGTTGCCGCCCGCTCAAAGGAAATCGCCGCCGGATTGAAAATAGACCACAAAGAATATATAGTCATGGTGCATGGCAGATTTGAAAAATATATCCGTGCATCCGGATTTCTCGCTCCCGATCCGACCAGTGCAATCTCTAAAAAACGCCGTTTTACTTATGAGTATGTGGAAAATTCAGAAAGTGTTGATACTGAACTTTTTCCGCTTGAAATTTCAGAAAATGGATTTTCAACCGTAAAAGCTCTTCTCCATACCGGCAGAATGCACCAAATCCGTGCGACGATGTTTTCACTCGGATTTCCTGTCGCCGGAGATAAACTTTATGGAGTCGATGAACAGCTTTACAATAAAATTTCAACTCAATCTTTTTCCGAAGAAGACAGACGCAAACTGATACTGCCCAATCAGGCATTGCATTGCTCCGGAGTTGAGTTCATGCATCCGGTCAGCGGTAAAAAATTATCTTTTGCAAGTTTTCCGGAATGGACACTTTGAATTTTTGTTATATCAGCCTTTTTTAAGAGTTTCAAGCCGCTGCTCGCAAACGGTTTTGATCGTCGGGGCGATGATAAGATCAAGGTCGCCTTCCATCAGTTTCGGCAAATCAAAGATATTCAAGCCGAAACGGTGGTCAGTAACACGATTTTGCGGGAAGTTGTAGGTGCGTATGCGTTCGGAGCGGTCGCCGGTGCCGACTTGCGAGCGTTTATCGGCGGCAAATTTCTGCTGTTCTTCCCGCTGTTTCTGTTCCAACAGCCGTGCATAAAGAATACGGATGGCGATTTCCTTGTTTTTGTGTTGCGATTTTTCCTGTTGGCTGGCGACTGAAAGACCACTTGGAATATGAGTAACGCGTACTGCAGAGTCGGTAGTATTGACGCTCTGACCGCCGGGGCCGCTGGAGCGGAAAACATCAAAGCGGAGTTCTTCCGGCTTTATGTCGATTTCAACTTCTTCAGCTTCGGGCATGACGGAAACGGTAACGGTGGAGGTGTGTATCCTGCCGCCGGATTCGGTTTCAGGAACGCGCTGGACGCGGTGGACGCCGCTTTCATATTTCATGCTGGAATAAACATCTTCGCCGCAGAGCGAAAATGCCATTGCTTTTATGCCGCCGAGGTCGCTGGAGGATTGTTCGAGAATTTCAACTTTCCATTTGCGTATTTCCGCGTAATGGAGATAGGCGCGGGCGAGTTCTCCGGCAAAAAGTGCGGCTTCGTCACCTCCGGCAGCCGGTTTGATTTCGATAATGATATTTTTGGCATCATTCGGGTCGGGGGGGAGCAGGGCGATACTTAAATCGTTTTCGGCGTTGACCGCTTGGATCTCAAGATCGTTGATATCGGACTGGATGAGTTCGCGCAAATCTGCATCTTCTTCATTTGTAAGCATTTTGCGATTTTCTTCGATGGCATTGAGAGTTGATTGCCACTGCTGAAAAGTATTAAAAAGGTTATCGAGTTTGCGGTGTTCCTGTGTGATTTTGCGGCATTCGGTTTGATTTGCGTAAATGCTGGAATCCGCAAGAGCCGCTTCAAGCTCCTGGAAACGCCCGCGCAAATTATCGATATATGAAGAAATGTCATCCGGTTTCATGCTGATATCCTGTTTTAAGATAATAAAAAACCGCCATAGCCTGAGCTGTGACGGTCTTTTGGACGGAAGGCTGATTAAGCCTTTTTGCCGAAGCGGCGATTGAATTTATCAATACGACCCGCGGTATCGACGAATTTCTGTTTGCCGGTAAAGAAGGGGTGGCATTTGGCGCAGATACCGACTTTGATTTCGGGACGGGTGCTCTTGATGCTCCAAACTTCGCCGCAGGCGCAGATGACTTTGGCATCACCGTAAGCAGGATGAATGTCTTTTTTCATTTTTCTTACTCCGTTATATTAAAAGTTTTGTTTTTTCAAAATATAAGTATGATACTATATCATGTTTTTTCGTAATTTCAAGTTAAAGTGTTATGATTTTGCAAAAAGAATTGTATCTTGCGGATTTTTCAGTTTGACATCGACATTTTCGATGGTTCCCGGAGCAAGAGGTGTTTTTTTTATGACTTCGATATAATTATCGCTCCAGCCGTGATAAAAACCGTCTTTTTTCTTCAGCTCAAAAATTACCGGAAGTTGTTTGTCATTAAAACTTTGTATAAATTCAGCTGCGCTGATTGCGTTGATTTCGCGCAGTTTTTCTGCGCGTTTTTTGATGATATCTGCCGGAATTTGTCCCGGCATTGATGCCGCAGGTGTCCCCTGCCGTTTGGAATAACTGAAAATATGGGCATTGGCAAATTGCAGCATGCGGGTGCGTTCACAGCAGATTTCAAAATCTTCCTCACTCTCCTGCGGAAATCCGGCAATAATATCGGTTCCAATATGAATACCGGGGATCAGTTCGCGTGCTTTGCCGACAAAATCTGCATATTGGGCAAAAGAATAGTGCCGGTTCATCTTTTTCAGAATATTATCCGAGGCGTGCTGCATTGACAAATGGAGAAAACGGCATACTCTGTTGCCGGGATCAGCGATTACTTTCAGCAGTTCAATATTGTCCATTTTGGGTTCGGTTGAGCTTAAACGGATGCGGAAATCCCCACCAAGAGCAGCAACCGCGCGTACCACATCCGCAAGAGTTCTGCCGTTGTCAAAGTATTGACAGGTATTTACCCCGGTCAGGATCAGTTCGTGAAAACCGTTCGCAACAGCGTGCCGCGCATCTGCAATTATTTCATCAAAGGCGCGGCTGCGTTCCCTGCCGCGCGTGTACGGCACGATGCAGTAGGTGCAGAAATTGTTGCAGCCCTCCTGAATTTTCAGAAATGCTCTTGATTGAAACGGGAAATCTCCGAAAGCTGATTCGGCAAAAACATTTTCAAATGGAGCAGAGGGGATTGTAACATTTTCTTTTTCAATAACTTCTGATAGTTTCTTTTTGTCTTTTAACAGGATGTCCGCGCCTGAATCTTCTGCATTTTCAAAAGAATCGGCGGCACAGCCGGTGAAGATGATTTTTGCATCCGGAAAATCTTTGCGCATCCGGCGGACGAACTGCATGCTTTTGCGGCCCGCTTCGGCAGTTACACAACAGCTGTTGACAATTATGAGTGCGGTATCGGAATCCGGCTTTTTTATCAATTCGTATCCCAGATCGGAGAGGCGGTTGATGAGCAATGCGCTGTCGGCATTGTTCAAACGGCATCCGAGAGTGTGTATATATGCTTTGTTTTTCATGAAATCCTCTGTTTTGAATCAAATCTGCCGGCAAAATTGCAGTTGCGGCAGATCGGCATAAGTCTGAAATTATGGCGGAAATTGTCTGCAATTTTTTCTGCAGCATGAGAAGCAAGTATTTCTGCAAGTGCTGCATTGCGGAGGTTGCCGAGAGTCAGATCTCCATTTGCGTCAAGACAGCACGGAACTACTCTGCCGTCACAAAGAATACCGCAATGATCTATCAGCCCTTTGCAGGAACCGTATTCGCCTCCGCTGCGCGCGGGTGAATCGGCGGGCCAGATGAATCTGCGGTCAAATGTGCAGTAAAGTCTGCCTGTAATATTGACTGAATGGCGGCCGTTTGCCGGCAGCCATTTTTCCTGTGGAATATTGAATTTTTCTGCAAAAAAACTTAAATCAGGAGTTGAATCCTGCCAGTAGCGGAAATTTATATACATATCGGGGCTTTGCTGCAATGTCTTTATTGTGAAATCTGCAATGTCGTTAAGAGTTTTCTGCCGTTCAGGTATGCTGACTTCATTCAATGATTGTATGGAAAAGTTGATCTGCTGAAATATTCCGCTTGAAAGATAATCCGCATATTGATTCAAATGAGTCGCGTTTGTGGTCAGTTTGAGCTGAAGTCCGAGTTTTGAGGCAAAGGATGTTATTTCTTTGAAGTCCGGGTGCAGCAGCGGTTCGCCCTGGACGTGCCAGTAAACAGCAGAAGTGAAATCCTTTATCTGTTCAAGATAATTGAAGGCATCATTTTTGCTGATGAATAATTTTTCCCGTTTCACTTCGGGACAGAAACTGCAGCGGCGGCTGCAAATGTTTGTCAACTCAAAATAAATATGTTTAAAACGCTTTTCCATGTTATATCCTTTTATTTAATATACGCTGTAAATGTAAAAAAGGAAACAATTTTGCATAAAAATTTTGCTTTTTGTTTGCAAATGGTGTATATTTTGGGAATTATAACATGTAATTGAGGTGTTTTATGAAAAAATATGTATGGATAGTTATTTGTTTTTTTATTCTGCTTTATATCGGACCGTCGTTGATTGCACCTGTAACTCAGCATGAATGTGCCGAGGCGGCAAAAGCAACAGCCCTTTTTGAACAGGGTGGATTGGCGGTGGAATCTCTTGACCGTATGCTGTCGGGGGCTGCCCTGCATTATTGCGGCAATAATGCTTTCGGATTGCGTATCGGCAATATTCTGGTGGTCGCTCTGATGAGTATTTTTGCCATGTTTGCCATCAAAAAGTGTACAAGTGATGCAATGACCGGGATAATATCTGCATTGATATTTTTTACCTCTTTCTGGAGTTTTTATTCTCCGGTTGTTCCGAATAATCAGGTTTGGGGGGAATTTTTCAATGTTCTGGCTCTCGGGTGTTTTTTTATGGCGTCGAGAGAGTCTATGTTCAGTATACAGCGGATAAGTTTGCTGATACTTTGCGGATTGCTTACAGTTATGTCTTTGCTGATGAACGGGATATCGCCGTTTATCATGTCTTTCTGTATCGCGGTGATATTTCTGCTGGTGGAGCGCAAATATCTGGATATGCTGCTGGTGCCGGTTGTAATATCAGTGATAACAGTCGGATTTCTGCTGTTGTACGGGCATTATATCCGGGGAGGATGGAATTATGAGTTGGTCGTGCTGGCAAATGATTTCTGTGCAGATTGGAAAAAAATGGAGGAATCATTTTCAGTCGCACGGTTGTTTACAAATTCAAAAGTATTGCTGATAGGGGTAGTGCCTTCTCTGGTTTTTCTGATTTGCGCGATTGCGGGTTATAAAGGTTATTGGAAACATTTTTTCCGTCAGAGTATTTACAGGTTTGCGTTGATTTTTCTGCTGGTTGGAATCGTTTCTGTGCTGTTGAATGTAACGTTGTTTCTGGCTGGTCTGCCGCTGACGATACTGCCGTATTCATTTCTGGTCGGCGCGGGATTTGTCAATTATATGCGGACGAGAAATCATTTCTGGCTGTTGTATTTTCTGTTCATAATTTTTGCGTTCTGTATTATCGGTGCGTCGTTGTGGTATTACTGCATGCCGCAGGTGAGTCTGCCGCGGAATTTTGCATTTGCCGGATTTTTGTGGGGTGCATTTATTTTTATCGGTTTCCTGAGTCCCAAAACGAGTGCGCGGATGAAAGCGTATTTTATCGGTCTTTCGGTCGGACTTTTTGCCGCCATGACTGCTGCCAGATACAAAGAAATATCCAGTTATGAGCTTGAAACTGTATTTGCCATCGCAGTTGAACCGGCATCTCAAACATACGAAATATATGCTACACCTGCAATGTATCATGTCGTTAATTTTTATATGAATGATAAAAATGTAAAGCTGGCAGAAGTTGATGAAAATAATGCACTTAACGAGTTGTCTGATGAAATGGAAAAGGCGGCTGAAAAGAAGGAAATTGTCATTTTTGCCAAGCGCGGAGAATTGTCGCCTGTTTTGTTGAAACGGGCAAAAACTCTTGTGCATGAGAAGTTTACGCTTCATCTTTTTGCGGTGAAAAAATGAACTCCTGCAAAATCACTTTTTTTGATGAACTTGATTCCACCAATGATTATGTGAAACGGAATGCCGGAAATTTGTCCGACGGTGAGATTATTGTTGCATTTAAACAGACTGCAGGGCGTGGCAGACGCGGCAGGGAATGGGTTTCTCCGGCAGATACAAATATTTATGCTACTATGTGTATCAAACAGGTGGATTCTGCGTATTTGTGCGGTGCGGTGATTGCGGTTGCGGCATTGCAGACATTGCGTTTTTTCTGTCCTGACGGAAAATTTTATATCAAGTGGCCGAATGATATTTATTGCGGTACGGCGAAAATCGCCGGTATGCTGTGTGATGGCTGCGGTATTGAAAACGGCAGGATTTCAGCTATAGCCGCTGGAATTGGAATCAATATCAACTTTGAGGCGGCGTCTATGGCGCAAATAGGTCAGGATGCCACTTCTCTGTATGAGATTGCCGGCAGGAAATTTAATTTGAAAAAAGCCGCAAAAAAATTAGCTTTTTTTGCAAAACAATGCTATATTATATATTTGAAGGATTCTGCGTCTTTGCGGCGGATCTGGGAAAAAGAAAACGCTCTCGTAAATAAAAGAATCGGTATTGTAAAAGCCGATGGTGAAAAGATTTACGGAGTTTTTGAGAGTATCCGTGATGACGGTGCTTTGCAGTTGAGGCACGATAATGGTGAACTCGAAACGCTTTTTGCCGGAGATGTCAGTGTGGACAGGGAATCTTTAGGAAATTTATTATAATTTTTTAACATATTAACAGAAAGGATTGGCTTATGCAACTCTTTTTGGACGGACTCAGACTTATGGTTATGGGTATGGGTGTGGTGTTTCTGTTTCTTTTGATCATGATTTTCTGCATGAATCTCATGTCAAAAGTTCTGGCACCGTTTGCTAAATATTTTGAACCGGCTCCCGCTGCCAAGCCTGCTGCTAAAAAAGCTTCGCAGAGTGATGCCGATATCGCTGCTGCCGCTGTCGCTGCAGTTGAACTTTTCCGCAAGTAATAAGTAAAGTAAAGGAATATAAAAAATGAAAAAAATCAAATTTATGGACTGCTCTTTCCGTGACGGATTCCAGTCCTGCCTCGGTGCCCGTGTTAAAACTGAAGACTTCCTGCCCGCTCTCAATGCTGCTGTCAAAGCCGGTATCAATCATATTGAAATCGGTGGCGGTGCCCGCTTCCAGAGTCTTTATTTCTACTGCCAGGAAGATGCTTTTGAAATGATGGACAAGTGGCGCGAAACTGTCGGCCCCGATGTCAATCTGCAGACTCTTTCACGCGGTGTCAATGTTGTCGGTCTTTCTTCACAGTCCAGCGACATCATCGACCTCCATGCCAAACTTTTCAAAAAACACGGCATCACCACTATCCGCAACTTTGACGCTCTCAATGACGTCCGCAACCTCGAAGTTTCCGGTAAAGCTATTGCCAAACACGGTCTGAAACATCAGGTTACTGTTACCATGATGGGACTTGCTCCCGGTTTGACCGAAGCTTATGCCCATACTCCCAAATTCTACATCGACCGTCTGCAGGAAATCCTCGACAGCGGAATCCCCTTTGACAGCGTTGCTTTCAAAGATGCTTCCGGTACTTCTACTCCTGTAACCGTTTATGAAACCATCAAAGCCGCCCGCGCTCTCATCGGCACTGAAAAAGAAATCCAGTTCCACACTCACGATACCGCCGGTATGGCTGTTGCCTGCAATATGGCAGCTATTGAAGCCGGTGCTGATGTAATTGACCTCGCTATGGCTCCTCTTTCCGGCGGCACTTGCGAAGCTGACATCCTCGTTATGTATCAGCGTTTGCGCGGCACTGAATATACCCTCGACATTGATCCCGAAAAGATTATGAATGTCGAAAAAATCTTCAAAAACTGCCTCGACAAATACTTCATGCCCCCCGAATCAATGCAGACTTCACCTGAAATCATTTTCAGCCCGATGCCCGGCGGTGCTTTGACTGCCAATACCCAGATGATGCGCGATAACAACTGCTTCGACAAATACGATGCAGCTATCGCTGAAATGCGCGAAGTCGTTGCCAAAGGCGGTTTCGGAACTTCTGTTACTCCTGTCAGCCAGTTCTATTTCCAGCAGGCTTTCCGCAACGCCGTTATGGGCAAAAATGCCGACGGTTCATGGAAAATCGATCCCAACGGCTACGGCAAAATGGTTCTCGGTTACTTCGGCAAGACTCCGGTCGCACCCGATCCTGAAGTTGTCAAATGGGCTTCAGAACAGCTTAAACTCGAACCCACCGACAAAGCTGTCGTCGAAATCAATGATGCCAATCCCAACCTCGGTATCGAATTCAATACCAAACTTCTGCAGGACAACGGTCTGGAAGTAACTGAAGAAAACATCTTCATCGCAGCCGCTTGCGGTGCCAAAGGTATTGATTACCTCAAGGGCAACAAACCCATGGGTATCCGTTACAAAGAAGAACCCAAAGCCGCTCCCAAAGGCGACGGTGCATACACCGCTAATGTTGACGGCAAAAACGTCGTTGTCAAAGTCAATGCTGCCGGTGATGCTTACACCGCTACTGTCAATGGCAAAACTTTCAATGTCAAAGTTTCTGAAGGCGCCGCTGCCGCTTCAGCTGCTCCCGCTGCTGCATCCGGCGAAGGCAAAGAAGTCAAATCTCCGCTCCCCGGTACAATCACCAAGATTCTGGTTTCCGAAGGTGCTGAAGTTTCTGCCGGTGAAGTGATTATGATTATCGAAGCTATGAAAATGGAAACTGAAATCAAGGCTGAAAATGATTGCGTTATCAGCAGTATTGCTGTTTCACAGGGCGCAGTTGTCGCATCCGGAGATGTCATCGCTACTGTTGAGGAGAAATAATAAATGCGTATTGTTAAAGGTTTTATCCTTTTCGCTCTTTTGTGTGTCGGTATGGCAGTTCATGCCGCCGACTGCAAAACTGCAGAAAAAGTTGTCAAAGATCCCGCAGGTCTTTTTGAATACAAATATATGCCCTGCGGTGCTGTCGAAGTAAAATATGTTTATGATGAACCCGCAACTGTTTTGAGCAAAAACGATATCCGCAAGGGCCGTATTCTCAAATCAGGCGAAGAAGTCATGAATATCAAGCCCAACGGCCGTTCAAAAGGCAAGATCAAAATGGATCAGCCCGGTACAATTTTGAGCTTTGATACTGCTAAATTTATGGATGGCAAGTATATCCGCAAAGGTGATGTCCTTTTCGTTTACCAGCCCTCATTCATGCATCATGACTCCGTTGCAACTGCCGGCGGCAAACAGAAAAATATTGAAAAATCATGGGCTGAAAGTTTTGCAGACCTCGGCAGAAGTACCGGTATCTATGATATCATCCGTCAGTCAAAAGAAGATTTCAGCAATACATGGTATCTCGGCCTCGGCCGCGTTCTGATGACCCTGGTCGCTCTTTTGCTCATCTATCTTGCGATTGCCAAAGAATTTGAACCTCTCCTGCTGCTGCCTATCGGTTTTGGTGCTTTGCTCGCTAATATTCCGCTTGCAGGTATTTCCGGTCCGCAGGGCTTGCAGGGCTTGGTCTTCGACTTCGGTATCAACAGCGGAATTTTCCCGTTGCTCATCTTCATCGGTGTCGGTGCATTGACTGACTTCGGACCTCTGATTGCCAATCCGAAAACTGCTATTCTCGGCGGTGCCGCACAGCTTGGTATTTTTGCCGCTTTGCTTGGTGCTCTCGGTTTGAATGCTCTCGGCTGGGTTCCTTTTGATCTCAAAGATGCCGCATCTATCGGTATCATCGGTGGTGCTGACGGTCCGACTTCAATCTTTTTGACCAGTAAACTGTCACCCCAGCTGCTCGGTGCTATCGCCGTTGCTGCTTACAGTTATATGGCTCTCGTTCCTATCATTCAGCCCCCGATTTTGAAAGCTCTCACCACCAAAAAAGAACGTTTGATCAAAATGACTCAGACCCGCAGTGTTTCCAAATTGGAAAAAATCTGCTTCCCGCTGCTCATTACTGTTCTTTGCGGTCTGCTGCTTCCTGATGCAGCACCCTTGATCGGTGCTTTGATGTTCGGTAACTTGATGAGAGAATGCGGAGTCGTTGACCGTTTGAGCAAAACCGCTCAAAACGAACTCATCAACTTCGTTACCATCTTCCTCGGTCTTGCCGTCGGTTCCAAACTCTCTGCCGACCAGTTCCTGACTGCTCAAACCGTCGGTATCCTGATCCTCGGTGCAGTTGCTTTCAGTATCGGTACTGCAGGCGGTGTCATCTTCGCCAAGATCATGAACCTCTTCCTCAAGACCAAAATCAATCCGCTTATCGGCGGTGCAGGTGTTTCAGCCGTTCCCATGGCTGCCCGTGTCGTCAATAAAGTCGGTTTGGAAGATGATCCCCAAAACTTCCTCCTTATGCACGCTATGGGACCCAACGTCGCCGGCGTTATCGGTTCCGCTGTTGCCGCAGGTGTTCTGCTCAACATGCTCAAAGGTCTCTGATAAGAGAATTTGAAAAATATTCAAACCGGCATTTTCCCTGTGGGGAGAGTGCCGGTTTTTTGCAAAGGGGATAAACAAGAATGATAAAAGTCGGCGTTATCG
>JAZSRU010000172.1:0-4355 GCA_045538635.1 Victivallaceae bacterium | reverse complement strand
GGAGATAAAGCGGCCTTTTTCCAAAAGCAGGATATTACAATTTTCATCAAGTCTGCGCAACCTTGCTGCTGCGCTTGCGCCTGCGGCAACTCCGCCGATAATGATTACTTTCATTAAAAATCACCTTCCAGTTGTATATTTTTTATTCCAACAGCCATTCGCTGATGCGTTTTTTTCCTATTTTGTTCTCTGAATCGCATTCGGTTCACCGGAGATTGAAACGATAAAGGGCAGTGCCAATAAAGCAGCTAAAAGTCATTTAAGCATAGTGGCCCCTCTTCATAAATTGTTTCGTTGTCCGTTGTAATATAACACCGTTGAAAAAAGAATGCAGTTTTATTTCAGCAGTTTGTGCAAGGAGTTGAGGTTGTCTTTCAGAGAGTCGGTTTTTTCAAACATTTTGACCATGTTCGGCAATTCTTTGCGGTAGAGCGCGAAGACTTCGGGAGAGGCAGAGGCAAAATTTTCTGCTTTGCTGAAGTTTCTGTCGGCATTGCGGCTGCTGCCGTTGAGAATGGCAAGCACTCCGGAAAGAATATATTTTTCGCGGCTGTCGGGAAGTTCGTTAATGATTTTCTCTGCATTGGCGCGCTCGGAGGCAACTGTGCTGAACAGAGCATAACCATAGAGGTAAAGCGGCTTTTTCGCATCCTGTTTTTTGAGTTCGCTGTAATACCATGCCGCTGAAATATAATCGTTGGCGGCGGCGGCATCATTGGCGGATTTGAGCAGGAATTTTGCCAGTTCGCCCTCGGAAGTGATTTCTTCTTTTTTCTCTTCGACATCGGCGAGAGGTTTATTCAGACTCTCGATTTCAGCAGAGAGAAAATCATATTTGCCTTTGAGGTCGTTGTATGCCGCCAGCAAACGCTGATAATCCTGATTGGGGGCAGTGGCACCAGCCGGAGCGGCGGCAGTTTTTGCGGCAGCTGCAACAGATTTTTTTGCGCTGTCGCGGAAAATAGCGAGTTCATTTTTGAGAGCGCGGACCTCGGAATAGAGTGAATCGTGGTTTGAGTTTACATTTTTGAGATCAGTCTGCAAGTTTTTGTTTTCGTTTTCAAGCTTTTCATATTTTGCTGTAAGTTCGGTCAGTTTTTTGGCGGCGGAAGTCAGGTCGGCATCGGAAATTATGGAGTTGAGATTTTTAACTTCTTTATTTTTTTCAGCGATTTCGAGTTGAAGTGTTTCAATTTTTTTCGCATAATTGGAAGCGGCAGCATCTTTTGTTTCGATAGTGGCGGTCAATTCGGCAACACGGCGGACATAAGTCTGGAGAGTTTCGGCATTTTTCTTTTGTTCTCTGCGCAAAGTATCAAGTTCTGCCTTGTTCAATTTATCTGCATTGAGCTGGCGCACATAGAGGTCACGGGAGATGCGGAGTTCATTTTCCAGAGCTTTTTTCTGTTTATCGAGGACGGTGAGGTTTTGAGAAGAAGTGTTGTATTCACGCTGCGCTTTCTGCAGTTTGCTGTTGAGATCATCGAGTTGAGTTTTGGCACTGCGGAGCTGCTGCTGGAGGGAATCGTTATTATTTTTAAGGGAGCGGTTTTCGGAAACGATATTTGCTGCGAGTTTATCGGTATTGCCTTTTTTCTCATTAAGTTCATCGATCCAAGCGTTGAGTTTTTTGATTTCGGCTTTTGCGTCATCGTAATTTTTGTTTATAGATTTGATTTTTTCCTGAGAATTTTTCAAATCTTTAGCCAGATCAGCGCGGGCATCCTGCAAGTCATCGAGTTTATCTTTGAGGTCATCAATGGTATCTTCGAGGGAATCTTTGGCTTTTTTGCTTTCTTTGAGTTTTGTTTCAAAAGAGTCGATTTCGGCATTGAGTTTTTTGATTGAATTTTCGTATTCGGCGATTTGTTTTGCATCGGAATTGCGGGCGGTAACGAGTTGTTCTGATTTCAGCCGTTCAGCGACGAGCTGTTTCCGGATCGACTGAAGTTCGCGTTCGGGCTGGGCAAGCTGTTTGCGAAGGTTTTCCTGACTGCGCTGCATGGCAGCGATTTTGTCTTCTGCGATGCGTTTTTCCTTGAGGAGAACATCGATATTTTTAACTGCCTGAGCCTGATTGCGGAGCTGTTTGCGGAGGTTTTCGACTTCGATATAGAGGTTGAAATACTTTCTTTTGTAATCATCATTTGCGGCATAGGACGGTGTTGATGAACTTGAAGAACCGGAAGTGTCGGAGATTGCAGAAGTGGATGGTGTGGAAGATGTTGTATGAGGTGTAACTTTTTTGCCGGCGGCGCGGAGGCGTTTTTCGATTTTGAGGATTTGCGTATCGCAGGCATTTATTTTGGAATTGATGAGGTTTTTGTTCCAGCCGGTGTTGGCATTAAGAACTTTGCTGTAAGTGTCGCGTGATCGTCTATAAGCATTGAGAGCCTGTTCCAATTCGTTGCGGCGCATGTGCTTGTCGCCTTCGAGAAAGAGTTCATAACCTCTGCGCCATTCGACCCACGGGTCGGTTTTTTTATTGTCGGCGAGAGCGATATTTGCGGCAGAGAGGCAGACAGCGAGAAGCAGCAGTATTTTTTTCATGATTCTTTTTCCATTATAAAGGGTTCAAATTTGTGAAAATATTGTTTAGATATATTTATTTCGAGTTCAAGATTTCCCAATTCATCATATTTTTCGCTGCGGATCGCGCCCTGTTTGCGGGCAAAAGCAACGAGGTCATGGCGGGATGGCGGGATGAGAAGTTTTGCATAATTGAGCTTTTCATCGACAATTTTGGACAAACGCTCAATCAGCTGATCCATATTTTTTCCGGTTTTGGTGGAAATATATACGCCGTCGGATGCGACCAGACGGGATTTTGCAATGGCAAATATTTCATCGGATTCGTCGATTTTGTCAATTTTATTCAGCACGACGAGGATATTTTTGTCTTCTGCGCCGAGTTCATGGAGAACTTGCAGGGTTGTTTCCCATTGCTCAAATATGATCGGGCTTGAAATATCAAGCACCAGCATCAGAAAGTCAGACAAAACTGCTTCTTCCAGAGTCGATTTGAATGCTTCCACCAAATCATGCGGCAGATCGCGGACAAAACCTACCGTATCGGTCAGCAGTAATTTCTGCTTGTTCGGCAGGATTATTTTGCGTGTCGTTGGATCGAGAGTTGCAAAAAGCTTATCTTCCACCAGCACCCCCGCACCGGAAAGAGCGCGTAGAATAGATGACTTGCCGACATTTGTATAACCGACAATTGCACAATGGAGAACAGAACTTCTTTCGCGGAGTTTCCGTTGAGTTGAACGCTGTTTGCGAACTTCTTCGAGTTCTTTGGTGAGTTGGGAGATTTCCCGTTTGATCATCCGGCGGTCAACTTCGATCTGGGTTTCGCCTTCGCCGCGAGTACCTTTGGCACCACCGCGCTGGCGTGAAAGGTGAGTCCACGCGCGTGCCAGCCGGGGCAAATAATATTTCATGCGCGCCAGTTCGACCTGCAAAACAGCTTCGCGGGTGATTGCGCGTGAGGCAAAAATATCAATAATGATTTCTTCACGGTCAACGACACAGACTTTTGCCTTGCGTTCCCAGTTGCGCTGCTGCGACGGGGAGAGGGGCGTATTGAATATAAGCGAGTCGCATTCCAGACGGTGCATTGTTGCAATGATCTCTTCGGCTTTGCCTGAACCGGTATAAAATTCTGCTGAAGGCTCTTTAACGAGTGCGCAAACAGTCCCGCCGACACCAATTCCGAGAGTGCGGACCAGTTCAGCGAGTTCGTCGAGATGCTCATTGATTGTGCTTTCGGGGCAATCGAGGCTGCGGAAACCGATGAGGAGAGCTTTTTCGACTTGTTTTTTGTTATCTTTTTCAGTATCAATCATAATAAGTAAAATATATCATAATAAAATACTTTTTCAAATGAAAAAGCATGGAAATTTTTGAATAATGATTTGAAAAAATAAAAAATGGAGCTATATTGTTGTAATGATAGCTGCGCAAGTGGCGAAATTGGCAGACGCGCCGGATTTAGGTTCCGGTCCTACGGGGTAGGGGTTCAAGTCCCCTCTTGCGTACCAATTTTGATCATAAGTGCAAATTTTTTCGTGGATCCATAGCTCAGTCGGTTAGAGCAGGTGACTCATAATCTCCGGGTCGGCGGTTCAAGTCCGTCTGGATCCACCATCCTTCGCTAAAGCTACGGATGGCAAGCCAGCCTTGCTATCCGTAGATTTTTTTGTAAAGCAAAAAGGAGTGAAGCGACTGCGAAGGATGCCCTCCATAGCTCGCAGAGCGACGGAGGGCTATACGCTTTGATTTGGCAAGCCAGTCTTGCTATCCGTAGATTTTTTTGTAAAGCAAAAAGGAGTGAAGCGACTGCGAAGGATGCC
>JAZSRU010000169.1:0-5138 GCA_045538635.1 Victivallaceae bacterium | reverse complement strand
GCAGGATGAACAACGGTTGTATGCGTTGCATAAGGAGTTGAAAACTCTTTTTGAAAAACAAAACGAGTTAAAAAGAAAACTCTCTCAACTTTATGCATGGAATATTGAAGCGGAAAAATTCGCTCAATGTTATCCGGATGTGCCACAATTACCTTGTTCAATATCTTCTGAAAAGTTGCTGTTGCTTTTCAGCAAGTGCAATATGTACAGCATTAAGCAGAAACAATTATCGTTTTGGTTCAAACTCTGGCAAGTCTTGTTTTGCCGTAATTGGAATTTTAAATTTTGGAATCAATCAATTGAAACAATTGTAATTACCCTGAAAAAGCTGTATTATCAGAAAAAGTCTTTTGAGTTACAAAACGAAATTACAGAACTTGAAAAAGCCCTTGCCAATGCTGATTTTGAAAATAAACACAAAACTCTCAATTTGCTGTCATGGCAATTATTAAAGTTGAAATTACGCAAGAAGTATTCAGCCTGCCATAAAGAACGGAAAAAGTTTTGTAAATCAGATTTGTGGAATGAAAATTTTCTGTCTGAATACCCGGTATTATTGTCAACTACCTTTATGATAAATCATTTCACTCCGAAAGGAGGTTTTGATTTGTTGATCATGGATGAGGCATCGCAGGTTGATCTCTGTACCGGAGCGGTGGCGATTGCTTGTGCAAAAAATGTGGTCATCGTGGGGGATGATAAACAGCTGCCGTGTGTTATTACTGCCGAGGATGAGTTGAAATTGGCTGGTTTGAATTCTTCAAGCAGTATTGCCGATGAATATAAATATCACGCCGGACAGAGTATTTTGAGTTCATTGCAGCAAGCTCTTCCGGCAATTCCCAATACTACCCTTTGCGAACATTACCGCTGTGATCCGTTGATTATCGGTTTTTGCAATCAGAAATTTTACGACAATAACTTGGTAATCCATTCGCAATGGAGCAATACCCCGACATTGAAAGTGCTTTTTACAGCTCCCGGAAACCATGCCCGGGGACATTTTAACTTGCGGCAATGTCAGGAAATTGATAATTTAGTCAATGATTTGGTGAAAAATCACCATTATCCGGCTGACTCCATTGGCTTATGTTCGCCTTTCCGGGAGCAAGCTGAACGACTTGGAGGTCACACCGTTCATAAATTTCAGGGACGGGAAAAAGATGTGATCATTATGTCAACAGTGGATAATCAAATATCCGATTTTACTGCCGATGAACAATTGATCAATGTTGCGGTTTCACGAGCAAAAAAAGAATTTCATCTGGTGGTATCATCCTCAAACCGGCAATGGGATAACTGTATCGGGGATTTGGTAAATTATATTCGCTATTATGATTCAGACAATACTGCATTTACGCAAGGAAAAATTACTTCTGTATTTGATATGCTTTACGAAGAATGTCAGCAATATTTGAACCGCAATCAGTACAGACACTTATTTTTTGATTCTCCAGCAGAGGAAATTATATATAAAGTCTTATCCGGGGGTCTTCAGGAAAATGATGTTGATCGACGTTATTGTTTCCGTATGCACATTCCTTTGCGGGAGGTATTCCGGAATAATCCGGCTTTTTCTGAAGATGAGGCAATGTATTTGAACAATGCCAACACCCATATTGATTTTCTGATTTACGAAAAATTTGGCAAAACTCCCTGCTTCGGTATAGAGGTGGATGGTTACAATTTCCATAAATCAGGAACCCGGCAATCCGAACGGGATCAATTGAAAAACACTATTTTTGCCAAAAACAACATCCCTTTGCTGCGACTTGCAACCAATGACAGCAACGAGTATGAAAAAATCACCAAATTTATATTCGGAGAACGCAAAATTGCCGGGAGTTTTTATGAAAATCCGTAAATTTTTTGATGTCCTTTTTGATTGTTATGGTTCGCAGAAGTGGTGGCCTTGTCAGACGGGGGCGCAGTGGGAGATTATTACCGGGGCTATCCTGACCCAGAACACCGCCTGGACCAATGTGGAAAAGGCGATCGGGAATTTGCTTTCTGCGGATGTAATGTCGCCGGAGCGTATTCTGGCGACACCCGATACGGAATTGCAGGAGTTGATCCGTCCGGCGGGATTCTTCACGCAGAAGTGTGCTTATTTGAAAGCTCTGGCGGCGTTTATGCTTGAGCGTGAATCTGCCTTTGAGCAGCCGGCGGATGTGTGGGCTTTGCGGAAAGAATTGCTTTCTGTCAAAGGTGTCGGGCGGGAAACGGCGGACAGTATCTTGCTTTATGCTTTCAACAAGCCGATTTTTGTCATTGATGCTTACACCCGAAGGATCGCAGAACGGCATTTGCACCTTGACGGAACTTTGCATTACGACACTCTGCAAAAGATTTTTATGGATGCTTTGCCGTACGATGTTGCCATTTACAATGAATACCACGCCCTGATCGTCGCCCTCTGCAAAGATTCCTGTCATAAATCCGGTTGCGGTGAAATTTGTTCAGAGATCATTTGTTTGGGTAAGAAAGTTTTGTAAATATGGGCAGCCTGAATGACAAAGTGTATGAATTTGTGAAGAATATCCCGCGGGGAAAGGTTGCCACGTATGGGCAAATCGCTTTGCATCTGGGAAATCGGAACTTTGCCCGGGCGGTAGGGAATATTCTTCATTGCAATCCTGATCTGGAGCATATTCCGTGTCATCGTGTGGTCAATGCCCAAGGGCGGCTTTCCAGTGCATACGCATTTGGCGGCATTGAGGCTCAAAGACGCCTGCTGGAGTCCGAAGGCGTTGTGTTCAAGAATAATCAGGTTGTCGATTTGAGCATATCTCAAATGATTATGGAAAAATTCTGACTTGTTTTCTGCCGGAAAGTTACACAAAAGTTGCACAAACAGGATATTTTTTCCGAAAAAGCGATTTACGGGGGGCAATCACGATTAAAAAACATCCCTGGAATAAAATCTTGTTACTTGGTGTTGTTCAATGAGTTATAAAAACTCATTCTCTGAATGACATGTCTCTCTGTTTTAGAGAAAAACGGAGAATCAGAGACTCCTTCGCCGAGGTTACGGAGTCCAAGGAGAGGTTTTAGAGAATTTCCGTTCTTTTGCAAAGTCCTTTGTGGTAAGCACTTTTACGGCACAAAAAAGCCAGTCGGTTGACTGGCTGAATAGTTATTGGTAGCGGGGGCTGGAGTCCCTGGTTACAATTCTGCAACTGCCTGATTTTCTGTATCTTCTAACTGTTAAACAACTTACAGCTCAAAACTTTACTCCACAATGTGGGATATTTGTGGAGCAATTTTTTCACTGACGACATTAAAAGATAACACTGATTTGTTACTTTTTCAAGGCTCCAAATATAATCGTTCCCCTCTATCCGTATGATTGCAGATTTTTGCATAAAAAACTTGAATTATAGATATTTTGCTGTATATTATATGCTGTAAACAACAGATAAGGGGTATTGTAATGACTGATATTGACTTGATTGCACCGCCTGATGTGATGCAGAGGACGGCACAGCGTGCCAAGGCTCTGCGTTTAGCTCAGAACATCACCCAGCAGGAGCTTGCCGACAAGGTCGGTATTGCTGTCGGCACGGTAAAGCGTTTTGAAAAAAGCGGTGAGATCCAGTTCAATCATCTGCTTCGCATTGCTCTGGTGCTTGGCAGGCTTGAGGACTTCAGCAGCATTTTTGCTGTCGATGATGTCCCGGCTTCGCTCTATGATCTCAAAGCCGAAAAGGTTCGGCAGAGAGCGAGGAAGAAATGAAGCTCAAAGTCTTTTTGAATATGTACGGCATCCGTCAGGAGATGGGGCTACTGCTTCAGGATAAAAAGCGTATCTTCTTTGAATACGCTCCTGATTTTCTCAAAAGCGGCATTGAGTTATCCCCCTTCAAACTGCCTTTGAAATCCGGAGTGTTTGAAGAAAAATCATATATATTCGACGGGCTTTTCGGACTTTTCAACGACAGCTTGCCCGATGGATGGGGGTGTCTGCTTTTGGATCGCAAACTCCGCAAAATGGGCAAGTCTTATGCTGAAATAACGCCGCTTGACCGTCTTTCACTCATCGGGGCTGATCCTATGGGCGCTTTGGAATACGAGCCTGCCGACGGTGAAACGGATCTCTACGGAGATGTTGAACTGGATTCACTTTCCGGTGAGGTCGATCGTATTCTTGACGGCGAAGAAAGCACCATCCTTGATGAGCTGTTGAAACTCAATGGTTCCTCCGGTGGAGCCCGCCCAAAGATCGTTGCCTATGTTTCAAGCGACCGCCAAAAGATCATTCATGGCGGCAAGAGTGCCCCTGAAGGTTTTACTCCGTGGATAATCAAGTTTTCTGAAAAGCACGATCCGCAGACTTCCGGAGAGTTGGAATACCGTTACTCTCTGGCGGCAAAGGCGGCTGGGATCACTATGCCTGAAACTCACTTGTTCCCCTTGAAAGATGGTCGGGGTTGTTTCGGTGTTCAGCGTTTTGATCGTACACCAGATGGCAAAGTTCATACCCATACTGCCTGCGGATTGCTCCATGCATCGCATCGCTTTGCTTCGCTTGACTATGAAAATCTGTTGAAGCTCACTTGGATTCTGACCAGAAACCACGCCGATGTGGTGGAAATGGCACGCCGGATGATCTTCAATGTCAAAAGTGGCAATAAAGATGATCACAGCAAAAACTTCTCATTTTTGCTGAATAAAGATAATCAATGGCAGCTCGCTCCTGCTTATGACCTTACGCCCAGTGCCGGTATCAATGGCGAGCAGACCTGTATGGTTAACGGCAAAGGGCGCAACATCACCGATGCTGACTTAATCAAGACCGCGGCAAGTACCGGTGTTTCTGAAGCAGAATCCAAAGCCCTGATCGAACAGGTAAGCACCGCCTTGCAGCAATACAACATCTGCTGAAAAATCATAAAACACCACCTTCAGGCTGTTGTCATGTTAAGGAAATCCATTTTTCTTAACATGACAAGTCTCATGTGTATAAAAAATCCGATTTTTTTAACATATTCACCTTAATTCAGCCCACTTTACAGGCATAATACCCCGGACGGGATAGTCCCGTTCTGAAAAACATTAATTCTATGGAGGTATTATGCAAAAAACTTACCAGACCAAGTCCGGTGGAGGATATTTCTTTGCCGGGCTTCTCTTTACCC
>JAZSRU010000184.1:0-14290 GCA_045538635.1 Victivallaceae bacterium | reverse complement strand
CCCCTCTGTGGATAACCAGGGTCAGAAGCTGGAGCCCATCACCGGCACTCCCATCGTCCTTCTGAACATGCCCAAGGGCTGCCCCTTCGCACCCCGCTGCGATGCGGCTATGAAGATCTGCCTGCGGGGGCGCTGTGAGCGCATGCCCATCAACGACGATCACGCAGCTGCCTGCTGGGTCAATGTGAAAGAAGCCATGGAGCGTGGCGAGGAAGGAGGCTTTGAGGTATGAGCGACTACCTTGTAGAGGTCAAAAACCTCATACGCAAAATCTGCATTTCCTTTCGGCAGCTGATCATCGAGTGCAGAACGGTAACTCTCAAATTTTTTCACATCATCAGCATCAAAATACATACGCTCAGGATCAAGCATATCAAAATATTTTTCAAAAACACGGTTTGAAAAATCATCATTTATCACCTGCGGTCTGTAATGCCGGGATTTTAATATAGAGATAACATTACGCGTAATATAATTTATTCTGGCAGAATTTGTACGCTGTTTTGATTCAGCTTCAAATGAACCACCTGTCCCGTCTTTATTTATTGCGGCATTGAGAGAATTTATGAAATTGCCGGAAAAATATACAAATAAACCACAAACAACAAAAATAATTACACTGCTCAAGCCTGCCTGATATTGTGTTTTTTTGTTCATTTTAAAATATTTTCCTGCGTTTTTTCATTTCTTCAACAGCACACTCGACAACAGACAGCAGAAATTCCTCCTGATACTCCGCTTTGATCGCCCTGAAAAGTGAAAGCATATGATTTTCATCCGCAGAGAGTTCTGAAATCTCACACGGTACGATATCTTCTTTCATCACTGCATCTTCAAAATCAATAACAAAATTTTTGCGGTCCACCTTGTTCAGAGAACTGAAAGTATCCAGCAGGACTTTTTCATTGCTGGTCAATTCATCCAGATAATGTCCCATGCGCGGCGGAGTTCCGATACGGACGGGACGGACTTCATCGACTTCGGCCTCTTTCAACAACAGATAACGACGGATTTCGGGATAAATTTTGCGCAAAGTATCGCTGGGAGTATATTTTCCCGGGTGTCCGACCAGGCGTTTGAGTGTTTTTTTTTGCAATCCGGTCCTGACTGACAATTCTTTGATTGAAACTGCCTTCAGGCATTGATCAAATGCTTTTGCTATATCGTCTGTAATTTTTTTCATTTTTCACTTCCATAGTTTTTTGCATACACATTGTACAGAATATAATACGGGAAATCAAGATTTCAACTCTTATTTATTCAAGATTGAGAAAATTTTTGCAAATGCCGCTTTCATCTCCTCTGCGGACAATGTTCTGATAAAATCTTCAGGAGTGCCGGTCTGCAACGAATCAGACGGCAAAAGATGCAGAAAAGGCGATTCTATACGACTTTTGCGCTGTCCGCGGATATAACGCTCACGGGAACAGGTCAGAAACAACTCTTTTTTGGCACGGGTAATCGCAACATAAAAAAGTCTTTTCTCCTCATCCAGAGTCCCCTCCTCCAGAGATCTTTCGTGCGGAAACGAATCTTTCTCCATCGCAACAATGAAAACTACCGGATACTCAAGCCCCTTTGAAGCATGAACTGTGGACAATGTAACGCCGGGTTCAACTTTTTCCTCAGTGCGGTCATTTTCCTCCAACAGAGAAAAACTTTCAAGATATTCTCCGAGCGTCGGAGGTTCTGAACATTTGCTTTCGTACTGGGAAATAGCCGAAATAAACTCATCCACATTTTCTCGGCGGCTGCGTGCGTCATCAATATCCTTGTACATTTTCTGCATTCCGTCAAGGAAACCGACCGAGTGCAGATAAGCAGTTATTTTAACCGCAAGATTGCCGGGTTCGGCAAATGCCCGCCGTGCATCCTCGATTGCTGATGCAAGCTCTTTGGCAGAAGAAGCCCCTTTGGCACTTACACCGGCGAGAAATTCATCACTGCTGAGCAAACGCACCATCGGCTTTTTAGTTACGGCATAAAGATTTTTCAAAATATCAACAGCCTTCTGTGCCAATCCGCGCGGCGGAGTTGACAAAATACGCAGAAAACTCTGATTATCACGCTCATTTTCAATTATTTTCAAATATGCGACCGCATCTTTGATCTCTTTGCGGCTGTAAAATTCCTGACCGCCGACAAGAGTATAAGGAATTTCTGATTGACGCAGCGCATTTTCAAGTTCGCGCGACAGATGATTTGAACGGTACAGAATAGCAAAATCGCTGTATTTGAGCTGCGGGTCCTCTCCCATTTTCTGCCGTATCATACCGGCAATAAAATCAGACTCCTTTTCGCTGTTTTCTGTATTGACAGCAGTCAGATCCGCACCGTCTCCAAGCTGCGACCACAATTGTTTATCATGGCGGGCGGCATTTGTTCTGATGACCGCATTAGCAGCATTGAGAATTTTGTTGGTGGACCGGTAATTCTGTTCAAGTTTGATTTCACATGTACCGGGAAATATATTCGGGAAATCAAGAATATTGTCGATTTCCGCTCCGCGCCAGCCGTAAATACTCTGGTCATCATCGCCGACAACACACAGATTGCAGCTCTCACCGGCAAGCATTTTGATCACTTTGAACTGCGCCGCATTGGTATCCTGATACTCATCGACCATCAGATAAGTGAAGCGGTCACGGTATCTTTTCAGAATATCAGGAAATTCGCTGAACAACCGGTAAACCAGCATGATCATATCATCAAAATCCACCATATTCTGCAATACCAGAAGCTCCTGATATGCATAATACAATGAACTTGCCATCACATCAACATCAGTTTCAGCAATATTACGCGCCTCCTCCGGTGTCAGCAGACGGTTTTTCCATGAACTGATACGGTTCACCAGAACATCAAGACTGCATTCATCTTTGCTCCACCCGAGCGATGCAAGCGCCTGTTTGAACAATCCCTGCTGATCCGCGCTGTCTGCAATCGTAAATGACGGCAAATATCCAAGATGCCGTATCTCCTGACGCAAAACTTTAACGCAGAACGAGTGAAATGTCCCCAATGTCACTTTGGATGCACTATCCGCATCAACCAATGAAGCCAGACGCTCGCGCATTTCCCGCGCCGCCTTATTGGTAAATGTCAAGCCGAGAATGGATTCCGGCGCAATCCCCGATGCCAGCATATATGCAATACGGAATGTGATAACACGGGTTTTGCCCGTTCCCGCACCGGCAAGCACCAGCACGGGACCGTTCAAAGTTCTGACGGCACGCTGCTGTTCAGGATTGAGGACTTTCAATATTTCTTCGTAGGTCATTTATCTGTCCTGTTAAATAGTTTTGACAGCAATATCAAAATTTCCGTTTTCGCAAACTACGCAAGCCGCAGCAACAGGATTTTCAAAATCGGCAAAAACTCCGCCGGAAACAACATAATCACAAGCTGCAGCGGCATCTGCAACATCAAATGCTGCATCCAGATTTTTGTCAGCAGGACAATTTTTTTCGTAAGTTGAAATATAAAGAGCCTGACCGTTTTTGAGTTCAAATTCACGAACCAGAACTGCATCCTTGCGGATAATGCCGAGGAAACCGCGAGTTCCATTCATTTCAACTGCGCCGACGATACGCGGGGTATCCAGAGAATCATGTTCATAATCCAATGCCAGCAAACCGAGAGTCATTGCATCTCTGACGGGCATACCGGCAGCGATTTTTTCAGCGATGGGATCAGTCTGCGAACCGTTGCTGACAACAGCATAATCTCCGGCAATGCGGACGCAGTTGTATGTAATATACGGATTCTTCTGCAAATCGCCTTCAAATCCCGGACGGGGCATAACTGCAACTTTGTCGCCCATTTTAACAGTTTGACGGTTGGGGAATGAACGGGATGAAACACGATACATGGCAACATTTTTGCCATCATTGGTTCTGCCGATTGAAACGATACGACCTAAATACATTTTCTACTCCTTATGTTGATTTAATTAAAAAGACAATCCTACTACATTCATAAATACGATCCAAATGACGACCGGGATGATAAAACGGATGAGAACCGCCCACAATGAAAGAATTGTAACACCGGAAAAATCATTTCTGCGGATACCTGAAAGCAATGTCCACAAATTGACATTCACAATATTGCCGCCGCCTTTGCCAAGCTCCTTGACTGCATGTCTGGTCCCCCATACCCAGCCGACAAAGAGAGCTGTAAACAATCCTGACAACGGCAAAAACCAGTTGGAACAGACAGAATCAAGCATACTGAAAAAACTGTCTGAAACATATTTCGGTTCAAAAACCCTGTCCAGAATCTTTTTGAGCCATGCAAGCTTGTCCCAGTTTGCTACACTCAAGGCAGAACCGACACCGAAAATCGTAATAACAACAGCTGATCCGATCAAAGCTTTTATGCGGGAAATCCTGAACTGGTCATTGAGAAATGCAACCGCAATTTCAAGCAGACTGATACCGCTGGTGATCGCCGCGATTGAAAGCATCATAAAGAAAAATCCGCACCATATTGCCCCGCCGGGAATCTTGCTGAATGCAGCAGGCAGAATTTCAAAGATCAAACTCGGTCCCTGTGCTTCGTTGAAGCCCATGGCAAAAACTGCGGGAAATATCGCCAACCCTGCCATAATAGATGCTGCTGTATCAAAAATCACGATCTGAAATGATGCTTTGAAAAGATTTTGTTTCTGACTGAGATAGCTGCCGAATGTTATAAGGATACCCATTGCCAGACTCAATGTATAGAATGAATGTCCCAACGCATCAAGTATCCCCTCCTTGCTCAATTTACTGAAATCAGGATAGAGGAAAAATTTTACCCCTTTGCCTGCGCCCGGCAGCATCAGATTGCGTATAATGAGAACTATCAGCAATACAAAAAGTGCCGGCATCAGAATTTTCGCCCAGCGTTCAATACCGTTTTTGACGCCTCCGACCAGAATCAATACACACAACACCATAAACAGCAGCTGACAGCCGACTGCCGCATATGGATTGGAAATAAATGCACCGAAAACTGCACCGGCAGCTTCTTTCGTTTCATAATGCAGCTGACCGCAGAATGCTTTATAAACATACGCCAGCGACCAGCCGCCGACCACACTATAATATGAAAGAATTACCGCACTGCTCAACACTTGCAGGAATCCGACAAGTTTAAAACCTTTCCAATACAACAGAATTGAAATCAGCAGCGCAAGCACTCCGAATGCAACCTTGCCGGAAACAAACATAAACACTGATGTAACAAAAATCAATATTGTCAGAGCTATAAGCAGAATTGAACGGTTTTTTCCCTCAAGCTGCCCGAATGCACCATATGGATTTTTCTGCGTTCTTCTGCCGATCGCCATTTCACAGAACATGATCGGAATGCCGACCAGACAGATACTCAACAGATATATCAATACAAATGCTCCGCCGCCATTCACTCCGGTAATGTACGGAAAACGCCAGATATTGCCCAAACCGACTGCCGACCCGACCATTGCAAGCACAAAACCGATTGAACTTGCAAAATGTTCTCTTTTCTTTTCTTCCATATTTTCTCCTCTGTTTCAGGGGGGTTAACGGTTGCTGCGTCTGCGTTCAAGTTCAGTCAGATAGAGTTTACGCAAACGGATATTTTTCGGGGTTATTTCAACTAATTCATCGTCATTGATATATTCAAGTGCCTGCTCCAGCGACATTTTGCGTGCAGGAATGATTTTCAAATTGCGGTCGCTGCCGGAAGCGCGCATATTGGTAAGCTGTTTACCGCGCTGAACATTGACCACCAAATCATCTTCTTTGCAATGTTCACCGACAATCATACCCTCATAACAGTTGTCATTGGGATCAATAAAAAATGTACCGCGGGCCTGCAAACCGTCGATTGCGTATGCCGCAGCTTTGCCGCCTGCCATACTGACCATGGTTCCGACATTTCTTGAGGGAACAGGGCCGCGGTCGGGAGCGTATTCAAGAAAACGGTGAGCTACAATGGCTTCGCCGCCGGAAAGTGTCAATGCTTTGCTCCGGAATCCGATAAGACCTTTAGTCGGAATGGTAAATTCCACCAGCTGACGGCCGCCCCGGGCTTCCATATTGACCATTTCACCATGACGGGTTCCGGCAAGTTCGATTATTTTTCCGGCATATTCATCGGGGACATCGACTACCAGGGTTTCAACCGGTTCGCAAACGACTCCGTCGATCTCTTTCTGAATCACCTGCGGTTTGGCGACTGCAAGTTCATATCCCTCGCGGCGCATGGTTTCGATCAGAATGGCAAGGTGCAGAACACCGCGTCCGGAAACTTTGAATGAATCTCCATTCATTTCCTCAACGCGCAATGCAACGTCTTTTTCTGTTTCCTTGAAAACACGCTCGCGCAGATGACGGCTGCTGACATATTTGCCCTCCTGTCCGTAGAAAGGTGAATCATTGATACGGAACACCATGGACAGAGTCGGTTCATCAATGGCAATCGGCGGCATGGCTTCAGGATTATTGGCATCAGCAATGGTATCGCTGATATCAATTCCCTCAAGTCCGACAATACCGCACAATTCACCGCAGGGGACAAAACCGGTATCTTTGCGTCCCAGTCCTTCAAATGTAAATATCTGTTTGATTGAAGCCGGCATCACTTTGCCATCACGCTTGATGACTGAAAGCGGCTTGCGGATATCCAGATCACCGCGGTAAACGCGGCCGATACCGATTCTGCCGACAAATTCCGAGTAATCCAATGTCGCAACCTGAATCTGAAGCGGTCCATCCTGTCTTGGCGGCGGCTGAACATATTCCAGAATAGCATCGAGCAACGGTTCCAATGATTCACGCGGATCATTGAGATCACGCACCGCCCAACCGTCACGGCCGCTGGCATAAAGTGTCGGATAATCAAGCTGTTCTTCGGTAGCATCAAGCTCACAGAAAAGATCAAAAACTTTATCACATACGGCATTGACACGGGCATCCGGTTTATCAACTTTATTGATGACAACGACCGGCTGCAGATTGAGTTGAAGCGCTTTGCTCAACACAAAACGGGGCTGCGGCATGGGGCCTTCTGCGGAATCGACCAGCAGGACAACTCCGTCTGCGAGTTTCAACACGCGTTCGACCTGACCGCCGAAATCACTGTGTCCGGGAGTATCAATAACATTGATTTTCGTACCTTTGTACTGAATACTGATATTTTTTGACAGAATGGTGATTCCGCGTTCGCGTTCAAGATCATTATTATCCAGAAAGCAGTCAACGACTTCCTGATGTTCACGAAAAACTTTTGACTGGCGCATGATCTGATCGACCAGAGTTGTTTTACCGTGGTCAACGTGCGCAATAATTGCAATATTTCTGATGCTCTGCATAAACTTTCTCTCAATTAAACATTAAAAAAAATACATTTTCATAATATAGCACTTTTTTGCCGCAAAATAAAGTTTTTTTTGTAATTTTTTTCATTTATCTTTGAATATTTTATTTCCGGCTGTATATTTCTCTGAAAAAATACAACTTTTTTGAATTAAAAAAAATAAAACTGCACAATCAGGAATCTTAAATATGGAACTTACACGCAAGCAAATTATTCTGAACTGCGAACAGCTTGAACGCAGATTTGCTTTGCTTGCAGGCGGCAGACTTGAAGAATACATCGTAGAACGCGAAAACAATGATGTCAAACCCGGCGCGATCTATCTCGGAAAAATCGTCAACCTCGAACCGTCCCTGCAAGCCGCTTTCGTCGATATCGGCGCAGAAAAAAATGCCTTTCTGCACTACTCCGACATCATTGACGGCAGCGATGATGTAATTGAACGCCAGGACGACCTCATCAAAGTCAAAAACCGCGAGTCTGACAAAAAACGATCCGATAAACTTGAAGCAATTACAGCTGAAGCAAAAAAACGCAAAAAAAACAAATTTACCGTCAACAATATCCCCGAATATTTCAACCCCGGTACCGAACTCCTCGTTCAAGTCGTCAAAGGCCCCATTGGCACAAAAGGCGCACGAGTTTCAACCAATCTCTCCATAGCCGGCAGATATCTGGTGATTCTCCCCTACTCCGCGCATATCGGTCTTTCAACAAAAATTGAGGACAAAGCAGAACGCGACCGCCTCAAAAAAATCCTCAACGACCTCGAAGTCCCCGAAGGTGTCGGTCTTATCTGCCGTACCGTCGGCGAAGGACGCAAGGCGATTTTCTTCAAACGCGACCTCAAAATACTGCTCGATTACTGGGACAGCATCGAAGATAAAATCAGCCGTTGTCAAGCACCGGTCTGCGTTTATGAAGAACCCAATCTCATTGAACGCACCGCCCGCGATTTCATGACCGAGGAAATCGGCGGTATCCTCGTCGATGACAAAAATGCTTTCTCCATAATCCGTTCAATGCTCCGCAAACACGGCGGCTTGAAAATGGGCGCAAAAGTCAAACATTACACCGGCAAAGATCCGATTTATGAGTATTACAATGTCGATAAACAGCTTTCTCAACTCCTCAAACGCGAAGTTTCACTTCCATCAGGAGGTTACATCTGTATTGATGAAACCGAAGCTCTCATCGCAATTGATGTCAATTCAGGCAGAATCGGTTCAAATAAAAAAATCGAACATCCCGAACTCATCCTGCGTACCAATCTCGAAGCCGCAGAGGAAATCGCCCGTCAGCTCCGGCTGCGCAATGTAGGCGGGTTGGTTGTCATCGACTTTATTGATATGCGCACGCAGAAAGACCGCGAAGAAGTTTACAAAACAATGAAAAAATTTGCCAAAGAGGACAGCGCAAAAACCAAAGTCATCCCAATCAGTAAATTCGGTTTGATGGAAATGACCCGCCAGCGAGAAGTGGAAAGCCTCTCAAGTTCGATTTTTTCAATCTGTCCATATTGCGGCGGCTCCGGTCATGTCATGTCCCCGGAAAGTATGAGCGTCGCCATTCAGCGCAAACTGACCGAACTGCTCAAAAATTCAAAATACAAAAAAACTCCCTTCCGGCTCATCATGCATCCGGATATCCTCGCCAGACTCAAAAATGAGGATTCGCATATCCTGTCCGAAATCGAAGAAAAATATCATCACGACCTCACTTTCCGCGCTGATCCTGCCATGCATTGTGAGGAATTCAAAATACTCGATGCTGTAACTTTAATGGAATTGAATTAATATGAACGACCAACTGAAAATACCGAATCATCTCGCAATAATCATGGACGGCAACGGCCGTTGGGCGACCGCCCGCAATCTGCCGCGCAGCGCCGGACACAAAGCCGGTGCGGAACGCATCAGCGATTTGCTTGATTGCGCAGAAAAATTCAAAATCCCTTTTGTTACAGTTTACGCTTTCAGTACCGAAAACTGGAAACGCCCGCAGGCGGAAGTCGATGCATTGATGAAACTGCTGAACACTTTTCTCGATAATTACACAGATCAGCTCATGCAGAGAAATGTCCGTTTGTGGGTGATAGGCAGACGCGATGAACTCTCAAAAAATCTGCAGCAGAAAATTGCCGATACCATCGAAAAAACCGCAGACAATACAGGAATAACTTTCACAATCGCTCTCAACTACGGCGGCCGCAGTGAAATTGCCGACAGCGCAAAAAAAATCGCTTTTGGTATTAAAAACGGCAAAATTGCTCCGGAAGATATCACCGAAGAACTTTTCTCGCAATATCTCTATCAGCCATCCCTGCCGGATGTCGATTTGCTCATCCGTACCGGCGGCGAACTGCGTATCAGCAATTTTCTGCTCTGGCAGATATCTTATGCTGAAATTTTTGTTACCCGGACGATGTGGCCCGATTTCAGCGAAAATATGCTTCAAGAAGCAATAGAAGCATTCAATCACCGCGAACGCAGACTCGGCGGATTACTGTAAAAAAACTGCCGCTCAAACTCTTCGTTTCAGCGGCTGTCATATTTTCAGAAAAAAGAAAGTGATTTTCTCTTAAAGTTTCATTGTTAAATCAGGAACAGTTGACAAATCCTCTTTGAACTCATCCAAAGGAATAAGCTCCATTCTCTCATACCAAACCGCTTCATCTCTCTCCACTGTTGCATCCATCCAGAACATACCGGTTGAAGCGGGCTGGACAAATTCAACTTTACCGAGATTTATCCAGCGGTAATCTCCTTTTTTATCATCCTCGGTAAATTTGCCATGGAAAATCGGCTGTCCTTTGAAACCGCCGCCATGATGGAAAGCGCAAAACTCAAACATTTTTTTGCCGGGAACAACTTTTTTAACTTCAGGACGGACCCGCAAACGGACAACATAAGTTTTGCCGGGGACAAGATAGTCAATAAAACGGGCATAATTCCATTGGATACCCCATGGCTTTTTACCGATATGGCGGGAAGATTTGCCTTTAACTGCTTTGGTATCATCAAGATAGGCTGAAAGTCCGTTCACAACCAAAGGACGCCAGATGGTAACGGAATTTTTTGAATATTCACTTGCATGGCGTTCACGGTTGGCAAAATTGATTTTGTCTTCACAGCGTTTGACAAATTTTTCTTTCTTTATTGAAGCGTTTTCAGGAACATATTCAAGCATGGCTTTGAGTTTTGCAAGATTTGCCTTATACTTGTCAATGCCATAGACTTGTGCGTTGCCCTTAAGTTCAAAATGAAGCAAAACTGCATATTCACGGGCAATTCGTCCTTTCAAAGTCTCATTGCCTTCGGCTTTCTTCAATGCAGATTCAAAAAGCTGCTGCATTTTGGCTCTTTCTTCAACAGTATATTCCAGAATCGTGCCTTCAGGCTGTTTATCATATTCAACTTTGAATCTATGCCATGCCTTGCGGACAAGTGCGACATATTCAGTGATTTCCGGTGCGGCTTTGCCGTAATAAGCATTGATAAATTCAGCAATCAATACTTCCATATCAGCTTCAGGATTCCACATAAGCTGTGCATAAACCCATTTTTTGAGCGGAGTAAGCGATGCCCCGCCGGTGGAACAGTCAGCAAAATATCCCATCACCCCCTGCTTGACAAGATATTTCAAACTGTCACGCATCTGGTCAAAGTTGGGATAAGGCATTTCGTTGCGTTCAAGATAGTCCCAGAAAATGATTTCTTTGCCGTCTTTGCGGAGATTTTTCAAAGTTTTGTCAATATTCGCAATCTCTCCGAGCGGTATAAGCATTTTTATTGCATTGTAACGGTCACCGATGGGAGCGAGGAAAATTGCAACATTGGGATGAGCTTTTACCTTGCTGTCATTGAGTTTTGAACCGTAAACAAGTGTGGTTATCAATGCTTCAGGATTTTCCTTGACAAGCAATTCAGCAACTTTATTGGCAAGCATAAGCTGGACATCATATCCGCCGTATTTCTTGAATAAGGGATCGCAGTTGCTGCATTCACATTGAGTTGATGAGCCGTCATTGCGGGAAACACTGAAATAACAGGCTTCAGGATTGATACGCATCTGTTCTTTGATTCCTGCAAGCATAATTTTCGGGACATCAGGATTGGTATAGCAGACTGCGCCGTATTCTGCATGCTGTTTGACGCGTTTGCCATTCTGCAATGCAAAGTATTCCGGATGGTCTTTATAATACTTTTTGGGAGATACCAATCGGGCGTAAGTATGAATAAAAAGATTTGAATTCAAACATGCGCCTGAATTTTCAGGCATATCCTCGTGCCATGAAATCGGAGCATGACGAAGCCAGAGGACGCTGTTGCGGTCTGCTTTGTTGCCGTACATATACATACATTCACGAATTTTGAATGGCGGAGTATAATCGCGCGGAGTTACGACAAGTTCTTTGCCTTTCATATCAGGAACGACAATCAGACCCGGTTCTTTGTGTTTTTTGATATTGGTATAAGGCTCTGCATAATAGCGAACCCCCAAATCTTCCTGCAAAAAAGTAATAACTCCGTTCAAAGGACCGGGGAAACCGCCGCGGATAAAAACATTATTATCTTTGACCTTGAAACTGTAACTCTGCGGAGCAAGTTTATCAGTAAATTTATTTTCAGCTGCAAAGCGTGTCTCACCGACACTGATATAATTACCTTTGATATTGCCTCTATCAAATTTTATAGTTGCCGGGACTTTGCAGAGTTTTTCCAGATATTCGGCAAGAATATTTGCCGCATACTTCTCCTGCATTGTAGCTTTGCGCGGAATGACAATCGTATAATTCTCTATCTTCGCCAGCTTCAACGGGGCAGCAAAAACAAAAGAAATACTTGCCAACAACATCAATACTAATGCTTTTTTCATTGTTTTATCTTTCTTTATGTTAATGAGGTTTAGGATTATAAAGAATATAAAAGTTTTTGTGAAAATAATGGTTTTCCTTATCTCCCTGAAAAAATCTTCACACCCTGAACTTTTTGACATGGTCGAGAGCGGCATTAAGACTCATGGTGGCGGTACCAATAGAGATATCGCAGATACCATAGAAGAGTCTGATTTCGTCACCGGTTACAACATTGGCACAAGGAAAAATACAGCCGGGATAAGGTCCGTTAAGTTCCAGTTCTCCCTCGGGTTCCATGATGGGTTCGGTAGTACGGCAGAGGACTTTGCGGGGATCTTCACGGTCGAGCAAAGCCAAACCGACACGATAAGTGCCTTTGCGGTCGACACCGTGATAAGTCATAAGCCAGCCGTCATCGGTGGGAATGGGGACGCCGGAGGGACCAACTTTCATGGTTTCCCATTTCTGTTCCGGAGCAAGGAGCATGTAATCATCGGGCAGGTCAACTTTATCCTCCATGTTCCAAGGCATATCAATTTTGCCGCTGCACCATTTATTGATAGTATCGGTAAACAAAATCCATGCACGCCCCGGTTCATACATCATAGGCAGCAGCCATGCGGGAGCCGAACTCGGACGGTGCAGATAAACATATTTACCGTTGATTTTTTCAGGAAAAAGCACAACATTGGCATCATTCATATGTTCACTTGAAAGTGCGCCCAAACGCTCATAAGTCTGCCAATCTTCAGTAACGGCAAGACCGACACGGCGGTTGTTGCGTTCCCATGCAATAGCGTGGTCGCCTGCGGGGGAATATTTGCGTTTTCCCCTCGCCCAATCATGCATAGTCATACATCTTGTGGCATAAGTGATGTAAATTTTTCCATCAAAACATGTAATTCTGGGGTCTTCGGCAGTCCCGTGATCGAATGCGTTTTCGTCGGGATTTCCTGTCATAAACGGTTCTTCCCGGATATCAAAATTCACACCGTCGGAACTTTCGGCATAGCCGAGACAGTAAGCACCTTTTTCGCCGCCGCCGGTAAAAAGCATACGGAATTTACCTTTGTCGTAAACAACACCGGGATTGAAAACTTTCGTACTCATCCACGGGACATCCTTATTCAAAGTAATAATAGGATTTTTGTCTCTTATAATTTTTAACATTTTACATCCTTATTTTTTCTCAAAAAGACAACAAAATCACATGTCGCAGAAAAATGCGGCAAAAAGCAGATATTAAGATTTTATAAAAAATACGAGTTGTTTATTGATGGGTTATAATCCACATTTTATCAGATGATGTATTCCATTTTTTCATATCAACGGCTTCGACATGACCGTCAACAAAAGCTGCCTGAACTCTTTTTGAATGACGGGCATCTGCATGCCAGCCGACGGTATCATTTTCACCGCAGAGATATGCGCCGAATTTAGCTGAACCTGAATTTTTCAATGCAGTCGGGTGACAATCTGCAAAATGAGGATTGGAAGGATTAATTTTTGAAATTTTGGTACTATTAGAAAGCGGACTGAAAACTCCATATGAAATAGAATGGTCAGTATAATCAGAAATAGAAGGACAGCGGAAAATAGATTTATCATTTTTCTTTATATACTCAGTTCCGCCCTCAACTAAACCGCCGACACCTGAAGAATACCCCCAGAAATAATGATAAAAACTTATAGAATTAGCATTACCGGGAATACTCCAATCATCATTATCATTGGCATAAAGCACTGCGGCAGTACCTATTTGTTTCAAATTGCTGATACATTTCGAAGCTCTTGCACGGTCTCTTGCTTTATTGAGAGCAGGCAGTAGCATACCAGCAAGGATGGCGATGATGGCGATTACGACAAGAAGTTCGATGAGAGTGAAACTTCCGATAGTATAGATTCTGTCATGTTGTTTGAGGTTGTTTTTCATATTTTATCCTTTCTGTTAAGGGGTTGGTTTTATTTACACGGCATCCGCCGTCGCCGAAGGCTATGGCGGGACAAGTAGCCGTAAGGCATACAGCTGGGACATGGCGGGCAATGTGGGAATTTTGGGAGTTTTGGGGATTTTGGGGGATGTCC
>JAZSRU010000157.1:0-3002 GCA_045538635.1 Victivallaceae bacterium | reverse complement strand
ACATGAATTTTTAGCTCGTTTTATTAGAAATAACGCTGAAACCAACGGTATCATCTACACAGACACTGATGAACTGCCGGAAGGCTTACTGGTAAATTTAGAGAATCACATACAAAGATATAACGCTTTATTGTGGCATGGGCACTGTGGACGTCAATTGAAGCAGAATGGCAAATTCATATTCATAGCAGAACTTCAGGATGATGTTACACATATCATTGAGCGATTGCATCAACTGTCGGTATCTGGTATTTCGGACTATTCGAATTGGGTAAAAGATTGGTTAAAAGGAAATCCCGGCATGATAGACTGTCCGGAGAAAAAGTCTTACATAGAAAATATGTTCAAGGACTCCCGGGTTGCATTTATATATGGAGCTGCCGGAACAGGAAAAACAACTTTAATAAAGCACATATCTGCACTCTTTTCTGGAAACCAAAAGATATTTCTCGCACAGACCAATCCCGCTGTTCAAAACCTTAACAGAAAAATTACTGCGAAAAACAGTTCTTTTTATACAATTGCAAAAGTTCTTTCCTCCCGGAATCATCTTTCATGTGGTTTATTGTTTATAGATGAATGCAGTACTGTAAGTAATAAGGATATGCGGAAAGTTTTAGAAAAAGTATCTTTTGATCTTTTGATTTTAGTTGGAGATACTTATCAAATAGAAGCTATAAATTTTGGCAATTGGTTCAACCTTTCAAGAAATTTCATAAAGAACTTTATCTGTGAATTAAAACAGCCATATCGCAGTGATAATGAAGATTTGTTGAAATTATGGGAAAAAGTCAGACAAATGACTGATGATATAAATGAACATTTACAAAAAAACGGTTATTCTTCTGACTTGGATGAATCCATATTTAACCATTCATCTGATGATGAAATTATACTGTGTTTAAATTACGATGGTGTTTACGGTATAAACAATTTAAATCGTTTTTTACAACAAAATAACATTAATCCTGCAATATATTGGCAAGACAGTGAATATAAGATTGGCGATCCGGTTTTGTTTAACGAAACAAAACGTTTGGGTGATTGCATTTATAATAATATGAAGGGAAGAATTGTTGGTATTGAACTGCTAAGCAATAACACTCAAATTCAGTTTGATGTAGAATTGGAAGTTCCTTTGAATCCACTTACTGACAATCAAAATAATTTTACTGTTGTCAACTCAATCAATGGTCATTCTGTTATTCGTTTTACCATTGATCAAGCAACTGACAGTGATCAGGATAATGATAGTGATAGAAGTGTTATTCCGTTTCAAATTGCTTATGCGGTGTCTATTCATAAAGCACAAGGGCTGGAGTATAAATCTGTAAAAGTTGTTATCGCCAGTGAAGTCGGCGAACAAATTACCCACAATATTTTTTATACAGCGATCACAAGGGCTAGAGAGAAATTGAAAATTTATTGGTCTCCAGAATGTGAAAAAGAAATTTTGAGTAAAATGGAAATAAAAGATTGCCGACGTGATTTCTTTTTGCTTCGCCAACAAGCCAGATTGAAAAATTTATAATAATCGGTAAGATTTTGGATGGATATTGGAGATTTGAAAAATGTATTTGGTGAATGATGACGGAACAATCAGTGAAGTTGAGACTACAACATTCCGGGCAATCAACTGGGCTGAAGCAGATGTTGAAGAACTGTTGAGGAAAAATATTGAACTTATTTGTGAAGACGAGGAGTCTTTGCTGATTGTCGGCCAGCAGGTAAGAAATCAGGCCAGAGGGCAAAGTGATTTGACCGCAATAGATAACAACGGCAATTTAGTACTGATAGAAGTTAAACGCGACCGCAACGATATTTGCCACCGTCGGGAAGCCCTGGAATTCCAGGCAATCCGCTACGCCGCTTCATATGCCACAATCAGAACAAAAGACGATTTAGTTGACAAGATTTATGCCAAATATGTGGATAAAAACCGCATTGAATTCATGTATAATGCAGATGTATTGTCGCATGAAATTGCTCAACGGGAATTGAACAAATTTTTTGCGCAAAATGAAATCCGTGATTTCAACCGTATGCAAAGAATTGTTCTGGTTGCATCAGAATTTGATGATCATACTTTGTCTGCTGTCGCGTGGTTGAATCGCCAAGGTGTAAACATCAGCTGCTTGCGCCTTATCCCATATCGTGACGGTACTGCAAATCGCATATTGCTGGACATTAAAAAATTGTTGCCAGTTGCAGAAACTGAAGATTTTCTGATTGATATAATTCCATATGGACAATTAAATCGGACAAACAGAATAAATCAGAATTCTCCTCGCAGAAGTTTGCCCAAAATCAAAAAAATGCTGGAGTGGGGCATTGTTAATGCCGGCGATGAAGTTTATGCAAAAAATGTTTCTGAGCAAAAAGCAATTTTGCAAACTGATGGCAATGTAAAGCCTTGTGGAACTGACAATAAAATTTCTTTGCAAAAGTGGCTGAAAGAAATTTATGGTTGGGGTTCCGTTGCAACATATGATTTCACGGTAACCAGTTCAAGCGGAAAAACTCTCGCCGAGTTGCGGGAAGAATTTCTAAATAACCAAGAAACCGCAAGCGAATAACATATCTCAATTTTATATAAAAGTGCAGTAATATGAACGGCAATTCAGAAGAAATTATCATTTATTCAACTGCTGACGGTAAGGCTAATATCTCTTTATTGGCTAAAGACGGCAGCGTTTGGCTGAACCAAAATCAGCTTGCCGAACTTTTTGCCACCTCCAAGGCAAATATATCTACTCACATATCCAACATATTTGCAGATAATGAGTTGCAAGAAAATTCAGTTGTTAAGTTTTATTTAACAACTGCCGCCGACGGCAAAGATTACAATGTGGCTTATTATTCTCTTGATATGATTCTTGCCATTGGGTTTCGGGTGCGGAGCAAGCGGGGCGTGCAATTCCGGCAATGGGCAAACCGCAATCTCGTTGAGTTTATGCGTAAAGGTTTTGTCATCGACGATGATCGCCTGAAAAATCCTGACG
>JAZSRU010000153.1:0-11361 GCA_045538635.1 Victivallaceae bacterium | reverse complement strand
ATGGACATCCCCTTGCGGGGGTAGCAGGGGGGCGCAATCAGCCCCCTTGCAATATAAAATCAGTCAATGTTTAGTACACAGCCTTTGATTTTAAATTGCTTTGTTTACTGTTTTGTTTTTGACGAATTTGAAATACAGCGCCGGAATGAGATAAATCGTCATTATTGCAGAAAATGTCAATCCGCCGACTACACCTATACCGCAGTTTGCGCGCAGTTCAGAGCCGATACCGGTGCCGAATGCCATCGGCAGCATACCGATAACTGATGCCAGTGAAGTCATCAGAATCGGGCGGAATTTATTTTTTGCGGCAATCAGCATTGCTTCATGTGATGGAGTGCCGTTTTCGGTCAGAACTTTCGTTTCATCCATGATGAGAATGGCGTTATTTACCACGATACCGATCATCATGACGCCGCCGAGCATGGCGATCATAGACATTTCTTCACCGGCAACAGCCATTGTGGCAAACATACCGATAAAACCGAGCGGTACGGTGAACATGATGATAAACGGATGTGACCATGACTCAAGCAATGCGGCAATCAGGAGGTATGTAAGAACGATCGCCACCAGAAAAACGTTGGCAAAGTCTGCTGCACCCTCTGCCATGCTTTCTGCCGCGCCGGAATAAGAGAGTTTGTAGCCGGGCGGCAAAGCGGGGGCAACTTTGGTATCCATGAAATTGACCAGTTCGCCGATGGATGAATTCTGTGCGGAGTTGGCGTATATCCAGAATGAATTCTGTTTGTCGCGTCGTACGATTGAAACACGGACCGGATCGGATTCAAATTTTGCCATGACATCCAGATTGACCGGAGAGCCGTTCAGCGCGCCGACAGTCAGATTTTTGTTTGCATCAAGTCCGGATTCATCGTTAGTTTTGACGCGGATATCGTATGAACGGGTCCCGACTTTATAAGTTCCGGCTTCCACACCGTCAAAAAATCCGAGAACAGATATGCCGAAAGCATTTTCTGCCAGACCGAGGTTGCGGAGAACTTCGCGGCGCGGAATGATATTGACACGGGGTTTGTCGGGGCGTTCGGTGGAGTCGATATCCTGCGCGATTCCGGATGCTTGCAGTTTCTGTACGGCTTTCAGACCTTCGCTGCGCATTACTTCGGGATCCGGACCGGAGATGATGGCGTTCAATTCAGCACCGGATGACCCGAGCGGATTGGGAATATTGACAGATGAGAGAATATTTTCTTCTTTGGCAAGGAGTTCGCGCAGTTCGGAAACAACGGTAAAAATAGATTTGCGTGTTTCTTTGGGATTGAGCAGCAGACTGACTTCTGCGAGATAAACGCCTTCGGAAACCTGACCGCCGACGGTATTGACATAACCGATGGTGGCGGCGAGATGTTTGATATCTTTCCGCTGATTGATTTTGTCAATGATTTCAAATGTGCGTTTTCTGGTGTATTGGAGAGAGCTGTTACCGGGGAATTCCAGTTTGATGGCAATTTCGCTTTTGTCATTGTCGGGGATGAAGCCCATAGAGAGCTGCGGAATTGACAGAATGAGCATAACGATTGACAGCAGTATGGAGAAAATGATAACTTTGCCGCTGTGTTTTTCCGTCCAGGTGATACTTTTTACAAATCCGTTCTCCAGAGGTGTATAGAATTTGTCAAAAAATGCGGCGATTTTTTCAATTTTCGGATTTGATTTGCCGGTTTTTTCAGAGAAAATTTTTGAAGCAAGGATTGGTGTCAGGGTGAAGCTGACAAAAAGTGATGCAATCGTTGCCACAACCATCACCCCGGCAAACGGCGCCAGCAGCAGACCTACAATTGAACTCATCAATGCAACCGGTACGAAAACCACAACGTTGGTCAGCGCACTGGCGCATACAGCAGTGAGGACTTCCTGCGAACCTGAAATTGAAGCATTGACGGGATCTTTGCCCTCCTGAATGCGTTTGGTGATGTTTTCGAGGACGACCACAGCGTTGGTGACCAGCACACCTGCAGAGCATCCGAGAGATACCAGAGTCATCATGTCAAATGTATAATCCAATATTTTCATCGCGCTGAATGTGATGATAATGGATACCGGCATTGAAACTGCCGCGATAAATGTAGTTCTGATATCATGGAGAAAGAGGAACAGAATCACTGCAGTCAGCACGATGCCCATAAGAATACTGCTCCATGCGTCATCGACAGAAGCATGAATAAATGCACCGGAATCTTTGAACCAGTTGAGTTTCATGCCGCCGGGGAGGGTTCCGTCTGAATTGATTTCATCAAAACGCTTTTTTACCGCGTCAATGACTTTGACGGCATTGGCGTCGGATTTTTTGACGATTTCGAGCTGAATACCGGGCAGACCGTTGAAATATGCTTCCTGACGGATTTCTTTTGACTGCAGTTTGACTTCAGCGATATCGCCGAGATAGATGCGTTTGCCCCGGTGTTCGCTGATTTCAAGATTTTTCAGAGCTTGAGCATCGCGGAATTCAGCATCAAAGGTGATGCTTGTTTCGGTATCTCCGTCTTTGATTCGTCCGGCGGGTATTTTGGTGTTTGCAGAATTTATACGGTTTATGATTCCGGCGATGGTCAGGTTTGTTTCTGCGAGTTTTTTGCGGTCGATAATGACATGCATCTGGACTTCGTTACCGCCGTGAACGCGGACTTCACCGACACCGGAAATGCTGGAGAATCGGTCGGAGAGAATATCATCGACATAATCGTACAATTCATCGACTGATTGAGTACCGGTAAGATAAAGAGTAACGACCGGAACAGCATTTACATTGACTTTGGCAATTGTTGGAACTTCAACTCCGGACGGAAAATCATTGATGACAGTATTGATTTTTTCACGAACCTCATGCATGAGCAGATCCGCATTGGAGCCGAGTTCAAATTCGAGAGTGGTTGAGCATACATTTTCCATACAGAGGTTGGTGGTATGCTTCAAACCGTCGAGTGAAGCGACAGCGTCTTCGAGCCGTTTGGCGACTTCGACTTCGATTTCAGCGGGGGATGCGCCGGGATAAATGGTCGTAATGTGAATAAACGGAATGTCGAATTTTGGCAGAGAGTCAATGCCTATTTTGTTGTAAACTGATATTCCGAGAAAAAGCAGCATGATGATGAATGAACACATCGCCACTTTGCGTTTGACTGAAAGACTGCTGAGAGACATTATTTGTTGCCTCCTGAAATTTCGACAACAGAGTTGTCATTCAAAAAGTAGTGGCCGGAAGTGACGATTGAGTCATCTTTGATATCTTTGATATTGATTATTTCGGTGAAGCCGTCAGTGCTGAATCCGGGGATGACGGGGATTTCTTTTGCGCGGTTGTCGCGGATCACGAAAACTGTATATTTGCCGCTGGCGCGGTTGAGTACGGCATTTGAAGCAATGCCGTATGATTTGCGTTGTGCGAGGATGATATCAATATCGCAAAGTGCGCCGCTGGTGATTCCGCTATTTTCCGGCAGTACGGCTTTGATTTCAAAAGTGCGGCTGACGGGATCGATCATAGGAGCGCGGTAAGAGATTTTTGCGCGGCATATTTCTTTATTGTCGGAAGAGATGATCAGGATCGTATCAGGAGTGATGGCATTATAATATATTGAACTTATGAGTGCGCTGATTTCGAGAGAATGTTGATTTTCGATATGAAGGATTTTTGCGCCGGGGGAGGCGAATTCATTTGCATCAAGATATTTTTGGGTTATCACACCGTCATAGGGAGCTTTGATGATGGAATCGGCGAGATTTTTGCGGGCGATCTGGAGATTGTTTTCCGCCTGTTTGAGTTGAGCTGATGTGTAATTGAAAACAGCTTGCTGGCGGCGGAATGTTGCCTGAGCTTTTTGCCATGCGGATTCATCATTTTCAAATGCGCTGGTGGAAACAACTTTGGATTGGAGCAGTTTTTTGCTGCGGTTGTAATCGGCTTCAGCTTTTTTGAGAGTGATTTCGGCGATGGCGATATCTTCTTTGACGGTTTTGCAGTTTTCGCGTGCGACCAACAGGTTCTGTTCAGCGATTGAGAGTTGATTTTCGAGATTTTTTCTGTCGGTTTGAAAGAGAGTGTCGCCTTTTTTCACCTGAGAACCTTCGCTGACATTCAAGGTGTCGATGACTCCGGAGATACGGGCTGAAATATCGGCTGAATCGCCGGGTTCGACAGTGCCCTGAACTTTTATGCTGTACCGGAAGTTCCGTTGAACTGCTCTGGCGGTCTGAACTTTTACGGGAATGATTGTCTGAGCTGCAGATTTCTGCTGATCTTTGCACGAAGTCATGCATATAAGCGAAGTAATGAATATAGCTGAAAGGATGGAGTTTGTTTTATTGATTTTTTTCATAATACTTTCCTTTATTTTGTTGTTTTCTGCATAATATAACTGCAAAACAATAAAATGCCAGTACTGATTATACTTTTCTATTCAAGAGTTGAATGATTATCAGAAATACGGATTCTGGAAATATGGCAGATTACGGCATAAAAAATCCCGATTTGTTTAATTTGCTCCGGGCAAATAAAGCGGGATTTTTTAAAAACGCTAATTATTCTTCTGTATTTGTTTTATCCGTCAGATCAAGTTCATATTGTATTGCGTTTTTGCTTTTTTGAGAATTGACCCGGTTTATGATATTGCGCAGTTCCGCTGCATGCCGGTATGAGCTTGCATGGGCCTGACTTTTGCGTATTTTTTTATCTGTGAGATAGATATTGACCGTTTTTTCAGCAGCAAAAAGAAGCCGTTTAACCATTGTCTGCGGTTTGAATGCCTGATTGATAATGTTTGATGATGCCATGGAAACACGGTATTTGCCGTTTTCAACATCTTTTTGAATAAACGGCAATGTCAGACATGCCATCGCCAGAGATATACTGTTGCGCAGTTCGCCAGCGCTGACCTGACAATTGCGTTCATAAATCAGATCAAGAGCGTATTCTGATTCTGGAGTTCCCCAGTGCTGTGCGAAAAAAGGCAGGAAATAGGGCAGCAATCCAAAGTCATGAAATGCTTCAAACATTGTATCAATGTGGCATGAACTCAAAACTTTTTCAAGTTCGAGAGTCATGCGTGAAAGCGGGACATGACGGATTTTGTCCATATTGGCAAACAGGCTGTTTTCGGCATTTGATTCCAATGCGAAACCGAATCTGCCGACGAGTTTCAATGCTCTGAGCATACGGACGGGATCTTCTTCAAACCGGACATTAGGATCTCCGATGACGCGGACAGTTTTGCTTTTGATATCGTCGAGTCCGCTGCCGGTGTAGTCGATGATTTCCTGTTTTACCGGATCATAGAAAAGCGCGTTGACGGTGAAGTCGCGGCGGAATGCATCTTCCTCTGAAGTTCCGAAATTATTGTCATCAATAATCATTTTTGATGGAAGTTCGGCGAATTTAGGATGTTTGCGTACCGTATTTTTGCCGGGGGAGCGGCGGAAAGTACTGATTTCTATGATTTCTCTGCCCAGGCGGTAATGAACCAGTTTGAATCTTTTGCCGATGATCATGGTATGGCGGCGTCCGAAAACGCTGCATATTTGTTCCGGGGTGGCGGCGGTGGAGATGTCGTAATCTTTCGGCTCATATCCGAGCAGCAGATCGCGGACGGCACCGCCGACGACATAAGTTTCATAACCGGCGTCCTGCAGGTCTTTGATAATGCGTATTATTCTTGTGTCAATATCGAGAAAATGATTCATTTTGAGTGAGTAAATGTCGCAGGTTAAATTTTTCTGGTGATATCCGTATCGGTTGTATCCAAATCAGGGTCGGTCGCGGGATAATCTGCATTGAAATGCAGTCCGCGGCTCTCTTTGCGGTCGAGTGAAGAATCAATGATCAACTCTGCGACTGTGGCAATATTGCGGAGTTCGATCAGATCACCGGTAATGAGAAAGTCCCAATAATATTTGTCGATTTCTTTGCGGATGAGTTTGATGCGTGCTTTGGCGCGTTCGAGCCGTTTAGTTGTCCGGTAAATACCGACATAATCCCACATGAAGCGGCGTATTTCATCCCAGTTGTGGGTGAGAATGACGATTTCATCGGAGTTGGTGGCATTGCCGGAGACCCAGTGCGGGATCACTTTGGCGCCGGGGAATGAATTTTTCAGGCGGTCGAATTCTTTTTCAACATCATTAGCAGAAGTTTTGGCGATCACGAGAGCCTCCAGCAGACTGTTGCTGGCGAGGCGGTTTGCACCATGAAGTCCGGTACATGCGCTTTCGCCGGCGGCATAAAGTCCGTCAATGCCGGTGCGGCCGTTCACATCGGTTTTGATACCGCCGCAAACATAATGTGCAGCGGGAACGACAGGGATGGGGTCGTGAGCCATATTGACACCGACGGAGAGGCATTTTTTGAATATGTTCGGGAAGCGCTGTTTGAGTTCCTCTTCTGATTTATGAGTGATATCGAGGTAAACGCATTCGCTGCCGGTCCGTTTCATTTCGTTGTCGATGGCGCGGGCCACGACATCGCGGGGAGCGAGGCTTTTCAGCGGATGATATTTGTGCATGAATTCAACGAGATTGCCTTTGGGGTCTTTGTATTTGAGGATTGCACCTTCGCCGCGGACAGCTTCGCTGATGAGAAAAGAGCGTTCATTGGCATCGTGGAGGATGGTGGGGTGGAATTGGATAAATTCCATATTGCTGATGGTGGCACCGGCACGGTATCCCATGGCGATACCTGCGCCGCATGCGATGTCGGGATTGCTGGTATAGAGATAAACTTTGCCCGCGCCGCCGCATGCAATGTGTGTTGAGCAGGCGACAAAAGTTTCCACTTTGTCATTTTCAATATCCAGGACATACGCGCCGAAACAGCGGTTGGGGCCCGGCATTCCGATCCGTTTGGAAACGATGAGGTCGATGGCAAAATGATATTCAAATATTTTGATATTGGGGTATTTTTTGCATTCTTCGATGAGAGCGCGTTCGACTTCGGCACCAGTGATATCTCCGGCATGGAGGATGCGCCGTTTCAGGTGGCCGCCCTCGCGTCCGAGGTCATAAGACTGTTGTTCATCAGTGTAACCGAGATCGCCGCGGGTGGTGAATTTGACGCCGCGTTCAACGAGTTCTTTGAGGACGGCGGGACCGTTTTCGACTATTACGCGGACGGCTTTTTCGTTGCACAATCCGGCACCTGCATTGAGGGTATCGATGACATGTTCGTCAAAAGTATCATCAGTATCAGTTACACAAGCGATACCGCCCTGGGCGCATTTTGTATTGCAGTCATCGATTTTTCTTTTGGTAATGACGGCGATGGAGCGGCCTGATTGGGCGAGGTTGATGGCGCTTGAGAGTCCTGCAAGACCGCTTCCAATGACGAGGTGATCAAATTGTAATATTTCTGATTTTTTCATAAAATGTTTTCCTGAAAACAGTTTTGTGATTTTTTTCGCTGAAAAATGAGTTCACTTGTTTGAATTTACAAATATATGTATTAAATTACACTCTAAAGTTGTTTTGTCAATTTTTTTTTCGGAGAAGCTATGATTTTTTTCAAGAAAAAAGTTATTTCATATAAGGGGTACAATGTGCCGCTGAATGAAGCGTACAGAATTTCGCTGTCAAACAGGCTGCTGACATTTGCGCTGATGATCGTGTCAGGTTTGGCATTGAGCAGTGCGTTTCCGCCTTTGAATTGGGAAGTGCTGGCTTTTGTATCTGTGGCGCCGCTGATAGTTCAAGCGATCAAAAATCCGGTATCGTGGCGGTTGTTTTTTTATGGTTATGTATGGAGCATGTCCTGGAGTTTCTGTGCATTTTTCTGGCTGCGTGAGATAAATCCTGCAATTCCTTTCGGTATTTCCGGAATAATCGGACTGTGGGGCGGTGTTTATGCGCTTGTGGTATCTTTTGTATGGCGGTGGAGTTTGCGCGGCAGGGATTTCATGCTTCAGGGAGCCAAAGCGAGAGAGGTTGATAATCTCAATGCTTGGCAAAGTATTGTTTTTGTGATTTCATGCGGTGCGCTGTTTGTGATGCTTGAATATATCCGGATACAGATGTTTCCGTGGAATTTTATCGGTGTTACCCAATATAAAATGCTTGAGTTGATACAGATAGTCAAATGGACCGGCATTTACGGAGTGAGTTTTCTGGTTGTCGGCATGAATGCGGCATTGGCACTTGTAATCTGGTGTCTGCTTGAAAAATTCCGTTCAAAAGAGGTAAAATTCCGTGGAGCTGCTGCTGCGGCGGGATTCATGCTGATTTTGATTGTGCTGTCGGTAATTTATGGATTTTTTGCCCGCAGCAATGCTGAAAAAAGTTATCAAGCCGGTCGCAAGGTTCGTTTCGGTATAGTTCAGGGCGATATTTCACAGCGGCGCGTGAGTACCGCAGAGATGGCAAAAGAGGCACTTGATACATATATAAAAATGTCTTATGAACTCGCGCCGCAGCAGCCGGATATTATAATCTGGCCGGAAACGGCAGTTCCTTATCCATATTTCGGGGGGCATATAGTTTCGGCATATTTCCGCAGAGATGTATATATATTTGCAGTTAAAACAAAAATTCCGCTTTTGCTGGGAACGCTTGATTTTGTCAATGTTTCCGGTGATGATTATGACATGACAAATTCTGCATTTCTGATTTCAAAGGATGGTCGCGTGGCGGCGCGGTATGCCAAAATAAACCGCGTTCCGTACGGTGAATTCGTGCCGTTCCGCGAGTTTTTGTCTGATGAATTGGCGGAGAAATTCGGCATGGGGCGTGATTTGCGTGCAGGGGATGACCCGACTCCGCTGGAAGTTTTGCCGGGAGTCCGTGCGGGGATGGCGATCTGTTATGAAAGTATTTTCGCATCATTGGCGCGCAATGAGGCAAATCTCGGAGCAAACATATTGATTGCTATAAATAATGATGCATGGTATCCTGAAAGTTCTGAACCTGAACAGCATGCAGCCAATGCTGTGTTCCGTGCAATTGAAACCGGATTGCCAGCTTTGCGCAGCGGCAATAATGGCGCAAGCGTACTTATTCTGCCGTCGGGCAGGATCGGCTGGATGATCGGCAAAAGGGATTTACTGGCGCGGGAGCGGGTTTCCGGAGTTGCGGAAGTTCTGGTACAGGACAGACCTGAAAAAACTTTTTATACCCGTTTCGGGGATGTTTTTCTGTTTGTGCTGTTTGGGTATGGAGTTGCTGTATTGTTGACAGGAATATGCTGCTATTTTGCTGTTTTGCGGCACTTGGAACATGATGAAATTGAACAAATTTGAAATAAAGAGGAGAATTTATGAAAAAATCAGATAAATTGCGGTTCCGCCGTATCGGTTCATGCCGTCAGCCGTCGATCATGAGTGCTGAAGATATGAAAAAAATCGCTGAACTTGACAGTGCGCTCTGGGCAGTTAATTCTCTGCCGGTCGATGCTGTTGTGACAGACAGGGAATTTTTGAATTTTATTGATACTGACGGCAATGGCAGGATCCGTCCCAATGAGATGCGGAATGCCCTCAAATGGCTGCTCGGTGTTTTGAAAGATTACAGCGGTATCAACGCCAAATCAGATGTTTTGCAGCTTGATTTTTTCAATGAGGAACATCCGGATAGTGCCATGCTCAAATCCTCCATGCGTCTGATTCTCAACAATATGAATCTGCCGGAAGTTAAGCAGATTTCATTGGCACAGCTTCGCAATACCGCCTCCATTATCGGTGCAGGCAACAGCAACGGTGACGGCATTGTCACTTCAGAAAATACATCGGATGCAGATTGTGTCCGTATTATCGGCAATGTTATGAAAGTCTGCGGTTCAAAGACTGATTTGAGTACATTGCAGGGAATTGATGAAACATTGCTCAATGAGTATATTCTCCGCGGACAGGCCCAGTTGGCATGGCTGAAAGTTGGCCGCAAGCTTGAACTTGAATCGGTTTACCGCGAAAAAGCAGGTGATTTTTTCAAAAGTTATATTGTTCTGGAAGAGAAGTTCAATGAATATTTTCTGCTCTGCGGTGCATTGATCTCCGATGCGGATGACCGTTTTGCCAATATTGCCAAACTTGATCCTTTGAATGTGGAATCCATCCGTGAATTTATCAGTAAAGCACCTCTGGCGCAGTTGAGCTGTTCAAAAGTTCTTGATACTGCCAAATGGGTCAATCCCAATTATGCAGATGCATTGAAAACTTTTATGAAACAGGCATTTGAAGTCGGTGCGATTTCTTCTGAAACAACAATTACTGAAGCTGAGTGGCGCACGATAATTGCAAACTTCGCAGAACGCAAACAATGGAATTCGACTGCGGCAGATGATAAGTTTGCCGGAATGAGCATTGAGGATATCGAACTCGACCTTGCTGATGAAAATATTGCCAAGGTCCGCGAACTGATCGCCCGCGATCTCTCGGTGGCAACTGAAATAAATGCGGTGGCAATGTTGCGCAAGTTATCACTTTATCAGAAAAATATGCTGGATTTTGTCAATAATTTTGTTTCACTTGCCGCGCTTTTCAATCCCGGCATATTGAGCATGGTTCAGCCGGGGTATCTGGTGCTTGATGGCAGACATTTCACGCTCAATACTGTCGTTGCCAATATGGCTGAGCACAAAAAAATAATCCAGCGCAGCAATATATGTGTCATGTATATCGCTCTTGAAAGCACCGATGCAAAAACAAAAGCAGTTAAGAAAATGAATATAGCAACTGCTGTCACATCCGGTACGATGCGGAATATTTTTGTCGGCAAATGCGGTGTTTTTTATGATGGTGACGGAGTTGAATATGATGCCAAAGTCATGGATTTTGTCCAGCAGCCGGTATCATTTATGGAAGCGCTGCTGCAGCCGTTTTATTCATTCGGTTCATTTATCAGCAAGCAGGCGGATAAATTTTTCTCCACACGCTCCAAAGATGTCGAGAGCGCGCTGAATAAACAGGTTGACAATGCGGCAAAAGGCAAGGGGACTTTGACTGATACCAAAGCGGTGCAGCAAACTCCGGCACTCAGCGGTTCGATGTTGTTGATGGGCGGCGGCGTTGGTCTGGCAGCTCTGGGGTCATCGGTTGCGTTTATTGCCAATTCGGTGCAGCAGGTTCCGGTATGGAAAATAGCTGCGGTGCTTTTTGGTATTGTGTTTACGATCAGCGCGCCGATGATGCTGGTTTCGATAGTGAAATTGCAGAACCGCCGTATTTCCGACTTTTTTGCCGCCGGCGGCTGGGCTGTCAATCTGAAAATCAGAATGTCGCGCAAAATGGGCTTGCTTTTCACCCGCAAACCCCGGATTCCATTTGGAGCGACCATGCGCGGTGATCTGGTTGATTTGATGCAGACAGAAATCAAATTGCCTGCTTTTAAAGAAAAATAAGAAAAATATAACAGTTCCGGGGGGAGGAA
>JAZSRU010000174.1:0-8742 GCA_045538635.1 Victivallaceae bacterium | reverse complement strand
GGCTGCCAGTAAAAATGCCTTCTAGGCACAGTGCATACCACCAGCTCAGCTGGTGGTTTTGATTATACTTCACCTATAATTTTTGTTTGTGAGTTTGTGGGAAACAGCTTTCGGGCAAATATGTATCATACAAAATTCCGTCTTCGAATGAAAAGCAGCCATAAAACAGCCCAAATTCCCGAAATGAAAAGCTCTCATCGGCTTTAGCCTAACAGCGGCAAGCGAAATGTCGCCGAGTAAAAACACATATTTCCATTTAACACTTTTGCCTGCAAATTACAGAATAAAAATATGCATTGTCAATTTCAATATTTTATCCTGCCGTCTGCTATCATATAAAAAACTGATTTAATATACCATCTGAAAAAAATCCTGAATTTTTTTATTTTTTTCTTGCAAAAACAGTAAACCATGCTACATTAATTGTAAACCAAATATAGTTTACAAAGAGTTTACAAATGACACCATACAAAAAAAATCTCGGAGAAAAAACTGAAGCAGTCAAACAATCTATTATCTGCATGATTCAGGATATGAATTTAAGTCCCGGAGATAAACTCCCGACGCAAAATGAATTGCGTATAAAATTAGGCGTCGGAGCGACAACTGTTCAGCGGGCAATAAATGCCCTGACCAAATCAAATATTCTGGAAATTCGCCCACACAAAGGAGTTTTTATCAAAAATCAGAATACAGACGGATTCGTTGCCCGTAAAATCGGGCTTATTTCCATGTGGCAGACTTTTGCTCCGTTTACGGCGTCTTTGATACAATGTTTGCAGCTGCAGCTGCATCAGAACGCCTGTCAATGCAAACTTTTTGTCCGCAATTATCCTGAAAAAACAGAAAAATGCTGCATCTCCTTTTTCGATGGCTTGAAACGCTGTATTGAACAGAAAGAGATTCAGGGAATTATTACTACAGTTTCTTTTGAAGAAGAAGAATGGGATTTTTTCCGCAAGCATAATATCCCGGTTGTTTCTCTTGGGACAGCTGTATATAACGAAGGGTTCAAAGTTTCTTTCTCTGATATTTTGCCGGATTCTTTCAAGCTGGCATACAATCGCGGATTTAAACACCCTGCATTGCTGCATTGCGGTTTTCCTTTTATTGACCAGGTAAAAAAGTCATTTACCTCACTTTGTGATCTCGATCCGGAAATTTACTGCCGGTTCATGATTACGGAAATGATTCTTGAAGATAAACCTTTTGAATGGACAGACAAATTAAAAAATATTTTGCAGGAATTCAGCGATATGCCGCATGATATACGGCCCGATGTGCTTATTGTACCGGATGATATACTTACCGGCATTGCTCACCGTGAAATTTTGAATTTGCGCCAAAACGGTTCAGATTGGAACCCGTATTTTATTTTCAATATCAGCCGACAAATACCAATCATTCCCAAGGGAACCATTGACGGCGATGTTTTTGAATATGATATTATGCAAAAAGCCGATGCGACGGTCAAACTTTTGCTTGACATCATCTGCGGCAGAGAGCAAAAGCCGCGAAACATATATGTCTTCCCGAAACATTTCCGCATAGAACAAGGTAAATATTATGAACTTGAAAATTGATTTAAACGGCTCTTGGCAGCTTTCATCACCGTCAATGCCCGATACTGTGATATCCGCACAATTACCGGGAGATAATTACTCGGCATTACTGCAGGCAAATATTATTCCCGACCCGTACTACGGCAAAAATGAAACACTCGTTCAGCAATACAGAAAATTCAAATGGTCATTCAAGCGTGATTTTGAAGTTGCGCCGGAGCTTCTGGCAAAAAAATATGTCTTTCTTGAAGTTGCGATGGTCGATACTTTTGTTGAATGCCGACTTAACGGCAAAAAACTTTTTAAAGGCCGGAATGCTTTTGCTGCCTATCGCCCGGAAGTCAGAAAATTGCTGAAAGCAGGTACAAACACTATTGAATTCATCCTTTTTCCGCCTGAAGTTGAACTTGAAAAATATGCAAAAACTCTGCCGATGAAATATCCTATGAGTCCTATTTGCAAAGTCCCGCATCTGAATCTTGCGCGAAAAGTTCATTGTCACGGCGGCTGGGATTGGGGCATCACACTTTTGGTTGCAGGTATTTACGATAATATCACACTCAATGCGACTGACCATGCCCGCATTGAAACAATTTATATTTCGCAAAAACACGGAAAAAATTCAGTCAAAGTCACCGCATTTGCCGACCTTTACGCAGAAAAAGATGAGAAAACTGTCATTACTTTCAAATTCAACGGTGAATTCCGTGAAGTCAAAACATTTTTGAAAGAGGGTAAAAATACCGTCAAAACAAATTTTGAAGTGGAAAATCCGCGTCTGTGGTACCCCGCCGGTTACGGTTCGCCCGAACTTTATGATTTGACAGTTTCAACACCTGACACTTCATTCAGCAGAAATATCGGTTTGCGCGATGTCAAAGTTATCAATGAAAAAGATGAATTCGGTTCATCACTCATTTTCAGAGTAAACAATATCGATGTTTTCTGCAAAGGCGCAAACTGGATCCCATGCGATGCAATGCCGTCGCGTCAAACCCCTGAAAAATATGAAAAACTGCTTGAAGGCGCACGCCTTGCCAATATGAATATGCTCCGTGTCTGGGGCGGAGGTCAATATGAAAAAGAAATTTTTTATGACATCTGCGACCGCAAAGGAATTATGATTTGGCACGATTTTATGTTTTCATGCTCACTCTATCCCTCAACTTTTGAGTTTATCGACAATGTCATGCAGGAGATTGAATACCAGATCCCGCGCTTGAAATCACATCCGTCAATTGTGATGTGGTGCGGCGACAATGAAGAACTCGGCGCAACCGGCTGGTACGGCGGCAACCGCACTCAATGGCTCATTAACTTTGACCGATTGAACCGCGAACTTGAAAAAGCAGCACGCAAACTTGACCCTGACCGCGTTTTCTGGCCGAGTTCACCCTGCGGCGGTCCCGGCAATCTCAATGACGGCTGGCATGATGACTCATGCGGTGATATGCATTACTGGCGGGTTTGGAATGAGGGGGAACCTTTCAGCGCATACTATGATGTCAAACCGAGATTTTGTTCTGAATTCGGCTATCAGTCATTTCCGTCCATGGAAACCATCCGTAAATTCTGTCCTCCCGACCAGATGAATATTTCTTCACCTGTCATGGATCATCATCAGCGGCATTATCGCGGCAATGCGGCGATTTTGGGAATGTTCGGCAAATATTTCCGTATGCCGGAAGGTTTCTCAAAATTTGTGTATCTCTCTCAAGTACAGCAGTCTGTCGCAATCAAAACTGCCGTTGAATATTGGCGCGCCCTGAAACCGCGCTGTATGGGAACTCTTTTCTGGCAGCTCAATGACAACTGGCCGGTAGCTTCATGGTCTTGCATGGAATACGACGGCAAATGGAAACAACTGCAATATCACGCAAAACGCTTTTACGCCCCTGTGATCGGCGTCATGCATAAGCAAAAAGACGGTTCATTTTCGCTCACGGCAACAAGCGACATCCCCGCAAAAGCAAAAATTTCAGTAACTCTCGATGTCTTTGATATGAACGGCAAGCTCATTGATTCCATGAATTTCAAAAATACCTTTGCGCCGGGGGAATGCCGTTGTATCAAAAACTTCTCCGCCGCAGATTTTGCTAAATATCCTGATACGGAAAGTTTCTTTGTCATTCATACCCATGCCGACTCTTCAATCGGCAGTTTCACACACGAAAATACATTTTTCATCAAACCTTACAAAGCATTTGAATTGCCGCTGTGCAATATAAAAGCTGAAATTAAATCGCTGAAAGATAATTTTGAAATAACTCTTGAAACTGATAAGCCGGCATTTTTCGTGACACTTGATGCTCCCGGTACTGACGGACTTTTTAACGACAACAGTTTTACTCTGCTGCCGGACAGAAAAAAAGTGGTGAAATTCAGTTCAAACAAAAATATTTCCTCCGATGATTTGAAAAAAATTCTCACGATAGAACATTTAAACAACTGAACTCGTAATATGAAAGGAAACAACAAATAATAATTGCCTCGATTGATACGCCAATAAAAATTAAAACATAATAAAAAAAATGAAAAAATGCTTCAAACAACATGATGTAATATACATTATCGGAAGTTATTTAGGAAGGCGGAAAAACTTTTTTCTTGATTAAAAGAAAAAAAGATTTTTCCGCCTCCCTAAGACCCTCCACCTTTTCAAAAAAGAAAAGGGTACTTTTTGAATAAAGTATATAAGCTTTCCCGGAGTAAGTAAAGCGCGGTCAGCGCCGCGAGGACAGGAGCGTTTCACGAGCTTCAGCGAAGTGAGCGCAGGCAGATAACTACCAAGCAGCGACGTCGGCCGAAGCGATGAGGCGTGCGGCAAAGCCGCATTAAACGCCTCATATAAGCCGGAGTGGAACGCAGGCGCCGTAACTCTGCATCGGGCATGAAATAAAGAAAGGATTTGAGTGCAGAAAAGTTTTCTTTGATACTTTCTTTGTCGCAAAGAAAGTATGTATTGCTTGACGCGTCAAGGCGGCAAACATTACGCATCTGCGGACAAAAATATAAATAAAACCAACCCCTTAACAGAAAGGATAAAAATATGAAAACAGCCTCGAAAAAACATGAAAGAATGTATATTATCGGAAGTTTTACTCTGATTGAACTTCTGGTAGTCATCGCTATCATTGCAATTCTTGCCGGTATGCTTTTGCCAGCATTAAGCAAAGCCAGAGAACGGGCATATCATGCTAACTGTACCGCCAATTTAAAACAAATAAGTACAGCAGAAATCAGCTACCGCGATGATAATGAAGATTATCTCCACGGCTGGACAATGTCAAATGTCAAAAAACCGAATGCCGGTAATGTCGGAGCTGCGGGCTGGCAGGTATTTCTCTACTCTCTCGGATATGCACAATCCCCCAATAAAGGCATATTTTATTGTCAGGGACATAAAAAAACTCCGGATAATCACTATATCAAAAGCTCCGGCAGCTGGGCTTTGGGAACAGATGTATGCAAATTCAGCAATTATGCCGCCAATACAACTCTTATGCCTGCTTATGCAGGCGGTCTTAATACCAGCAATCAAGTTGTTAACGCATATAAAGCCGCCAAAATCAGCAATCCTTCCGGTAAAATTATGTTTTCTGACGGCCCGCAAAGATATAATAACGGCTCCATCGAAGAAGGCATTGCCGCCCTCGGCTTGGATCGGGATATGGCCAAAGGTACAAGTGCATGGGGAAAAATTCAATACGCTCACGGCGGTTTCACCAATATCGTATTTGTTGATGGACATGTCGCCTCAATGAAAAAGAAAGATATTGAAGATAATTTCAGCAAATTGATCGATTATAATTGATTATAATTGATTATGAACAAAGGCAGAATATGAAAAGATTTTTGGTATATTTATTATTGTTGTCATCTGCATTGGTCATGGCGGAAAATCTTTTGCAAAATCCTGATTTTGCAATGGAAAAAGGCTATATCAAAAAATGGAGTGCGCGCCAATCATCAAGCAAAGTTGTTGATAAAACATTGCAGATAAGTTTGAAAAAAGGTCAGACCATTCATGTTTACAATGAAAAAGTCATCCTCAATCAGACAGAACGCCAGCCAATCAACTTCGGGATAGAATACAAAGGATTCTGTAATGCAAAAGGCTGGGAACACTGCATCGTACTGGCTGATTTGACCTATCAGGACGGAACCAAAGAAGGCTGGGCAAAAGTTTTGCTCCCCGTCCCACAAAAATCTGATGACTTCCGGAAACTTGAAAAAACTGTAAAATTGCCCAAGCCGGTCAAAAGTTTTCGCTATCTCATTTTGCTGAAAGATGAAACTGAAGCCGCTTTCCGCAACCCTTATGTAACACTTCCTGCGGCACAATCAGCGCAATCGGCATTTATTGTTCTGCCCGCAAAAGTGCTTGATTCAGAAAAGTTTGCAGCAGAAGAGTTGGCTCTTCATATTGAAAGACTGCTCGGCAAACGCCCGCTTATTGTATCAGAAGAAAAAAAATTGGCCCCCGAAGCGACTGCAATTTATCTCGGCAAGACCCGAAAAGCCGCGTCATGCGGTTTTGATTTTAGCAAATTTCCCGCCGAAAAATGGCTCATTTCATCTGTTGACAACGGTCTTGTTATCGGCGGCGGAGAAACTTGCGGCACACTTTACGGGGTGTATAATTATCTCGAAAAAGTTTGCGGTGTCCGCTGGTACTCTGTGACTGATACCAAAATTCCCAAATTGAAAGAATTACCGCTCAAAGATTTACAACTTGCAGGCAAACCTGCATTCCGTTACCGTGCGCTCATCACTGAAGTACCGGATTATGACAGCACTTTTCTGCTCCGCAACCGTCAGAATTCCGACTTTTTCGGCTGGAAGTTCTCGCTTTATGACGGAATCCCATATATCGGTCACAATATTCATACTCATTGTATCTGGGTCAAACCTGCAAAATATTTCAAAAGCAATCCCGAATTTTTCGCATTGGACAAAAACGGCAAAAGAACGCCCGGCGGTCTGTGTCTGATGAACAAAAACTGCCGTCAAACAATGATAAAAGAAGTGCGCGAAGTATTGAAAAAGCGTTACGCTGAAGCTGCTGAAAAGCCGCTCTCATCCATGCAACTGGTAAATATTTCCCACATGGACAATCAACAATACTGCCATTGCAAAGACTGCAAAGATTTTGCCGCAAAATACAAGGCGTTGTCCGCCTGTGATATTGATTTTATAAATGAAGTTGCAACGGCGTTAAAAGATGAATTCCCGAATGTTATTTTTCAAACTCTGGCATACACCTATACCGAAAAACCGCCGGTCGGACTTGCCGTTGCGGATAATGTCTGCGTTGAAATGTGCGATACGACCAGCAATGTTGCGGTTCCGGTAACTCATCCCGATAATGTATTTTTTCTTGATTCTCTGACCGAATGGACCAAAATCGCCAAAAATGTTATGATCTGGGATTACTGGATCACATACAATTTTGCAGATATGTCGCTTCACAATGAACTGCCTTGCGCCACCATCCGGAATACTGCAAAAGACCTCCGCACTTTCCGCAGACTCAATATCCCGCTGATGTTAAGTGAAATGGAATACAGCACCGGCACAAGTGATATTTATGACTGCAAATCTTATATATATTTGAAACTGCTGGAAAATCCGTACCTTGATGAAAATAAACTTACCGCTGAATTTGCAAATGATTTTTACGGCAAAGCAGGCAAACTTTTTCTCGAATACCGCAGCCGCCTTGCCGAAGTACAGAAAAAATGGCACCCGTATATCCCATGGGATGCTCATTACGGGCGTTTCACTTATCTTGATAGTGGATTTCTGAAAGAAATGCAGGATTTGTTCGACCGCGGGGAGCAACTGCTTGCCGCCGACCCGGTGAGTCTGAAACGCTGGCGTCATGCGAGAATTTCGCTTGACCGTGCGGTTTGTCTGCGCATAAGTTATCTTATGGAAGAATTTTTGCGCACCGGCAAGCCGATTGAGGAATTTCCGTTTGATCTTGTCAAATGCGCAAACCGTATCAAAAAAGCTATGGAAGAATCAATCGCCGCCCGTTATGATGTGAAAAATATCCGCCTTTTACAGAAAAATTCTGCGGCAGCAACCGCCAATTTGTTGAAAAAAAGCCAATCTGTAATTGAAAAAAATTACAAACGGATGACTATGATGAAACCGGCAGTTCCTACTGCGGCACAACTTCCGGCTGAACTTGCCAATGTTCCGAAAAATGAACTCCATATTTTCCCGCTGGCATCAGCTTTCATGTTTCTGGAATCAAGCGGCAAAAGATTTAAACTTATTCCGGAAAAAGATTCTCTTTTCGGCTGTGTTGCCGCCCGCACTTTTGACACCGTCAAAGAAAAAAACATTTTGAAAGGCGCGCTGCAGGTTTTTTCCTACAAAACAGATAACAAAGCTCAAATTGCAGAAGCCAAATTACCATCTGACATTTTGACTCAACCCGGGTGGCACTGGGTCAAGTTCAGCAATATAAAGGTTTCTCCCAACAATTATCTTGCAATTTCAAGTTCATGGGAATGTCAATTTGATATTTCCTGCCTGGCAGGGATTGAACACAAAACGCGCACCGGTGATGTCTATCTCCGTGTCCGCTGCAAAAAAATTGACCAATCAAAATCTCAACTTGAATACGATACAGTCATTTTCAAACAGTAAAAAACGATAATATTCAGGCTGTGATTTTTCAGCGTAGTGATAAAGTTTTTTTGCGGGACGGAACAGCGGATTTTTCGGCATTGATTTTATTTTGGGAGTCGGAGCAGACTGTTTGAAACTCAAGATGGTAATTTTGACAGCCGAGTTCTGATGTTTTTTTCAGCAAAAATTCATCCAGCTGCAGATCGTTTGAAATATCTTCAAGTTTTCCGCAGCATGGACAGCAGTTATGAAAATGCTTGCTGCTATTATTTTCAAAATATTTTTTAGGGCTGATCGGGGTGACATTTTTAATAGAACCGGCAGATGAGAGCTGTTTCAAATTGCGTTAAACAGTCGCTAAACTGATTTGCGGCACCTCAAACATCAAAATTTTATGGATGTCATACGCGGTAAAATGTTTTTTATGACTCCGCAAAAGCTTTAAAATCGCATTTCTTTGCAATGTATTATGCATATAAACTCCTGTTTAAGTGTTTTGTAAAATATAATAATATAAAGTCGGATCGTAGCCATG
>JAZSRU010000028.1:0-4826 GCA_045538635.1 Victivallaceae bacterium | reverse complement strand
ATTGCTTTGTGTTCCACTATCAACATAATTGATGAAGAAAACGGCAACGCCATAAGCGCTCCGTTTATCGACAGATGCCACAAAGAGATCCGCTCCAGCGAATACAAATCAGCTATTGATGTCAAAAAATTTGATCCTGACCGCGAACAGGAAATCCGTGATATTGACCGTTTGATGCGTGAGGCACAGACTTTTTACAACAATGGCCGCTATCAGGAAGTTCTGCCGGTTTTGGAAAAGGTTTATCTTATAGATCCTTTCAATATCCGTGCTACAACTCTGCTTGATAAAACTTATGGCAAGATTTACAGCATGGCACGCGCCCGTCACAGAGTAACTACTCAGGAGATGCTCGCTATGGTTGATTGGGACTGGGTCATGCCGCTTAAAGTGACCAAGCCGAAACGCCAGGAAACTGAGGAAGTCGCTTCCGAAACTAAAACCGCCCGGAATAAAATCGAAGAGAGAATGGATAAAATCATTTTTGCCAAATTCGACTCTCCCGGAATGGATATCAGAAAGATTTTGAACTTCCTTGATGAAAAGAGTAAGGGCTATGACCGCGAAGGCATCGGTGTCAGTATCATCCCGCAGTTTACTAATGAAGAAATCCGTCAGCCCAAATTCCAGAAGATTTACATGCGCTTCAATGCTATTCCGTTGAGCGATATTCTCCGTTATCTGTGCATGAATCTCGGTATCAAATATAAAATCGATGAATATGGCAGCATCATTGTCGGTACTGCAATTGATGATATGGTGAAAACTCCGCGTTATTTACCCGTCCCCGACCAGATGATTGCTGATATCATCAACGGTACAAGTGCATCATCCGCAGCTGTTGCAGATGCCGGTGATGCCGCTCCCGCAGAGGGTGAAGCAGAAGCTGCAGCTCCTGCCGCTCCGTCAGGTTCAAGTGCCGCAGAAGCAGAACGCAAAATGAAAGCTTATTTTTCAGATCGCGGTATTCAGTTTCCTGCCGGCAGTTCGATCCGCTACAACCGCCGTATGAACCGCTTGGAAGTCATCAACAGCGAAGAAAATCTCCGCCGTTTGGAGGAACTTGTCCGTCAGATCAGAGTTTTTGATGTCAAAATGGTTATGACTGAGGTCAAATTTATTGAAATTACAGAAAATGATTTCAATCAGCTCGGTTTTGACTGGAGATTCTCTCTCACTGATCCGACCAGAAAAAACGGATTGTGGAATTTCACTTCAGGTACCAATTTTATTTCATCGGAGGACCAGACTGAAAATCCGACAGCATTTATTCAGAACCTCAATCTCCTGCCCAATTTTGATGGCGATTGGGGTGGTTTGAAGCCGAGTTTGAATGTTACTGTTCATGCTTTGAGCAAGAGCGACAGCGTGGAAGTCCTCACTACTCCGCGACTGATTTCAAAAAGCGGTATGGAAGCTTCTATCAATATGACTACTTCCACTAAATATCCCGATTCATGGGACGCTCCCGAAATTGAAACAGATGATGGCAATACATCCATTACATTCCCTGTACCTGAACTCGGCGAAGAAATGCCCAGCGGTATTACGCTTAAAGTTACTCCGCATGTCAACCCTGATAATACTATCACTCTTGAATTGCTGCCCGAAATCAGAGTCTTTCTCGGCAGTGCAAATTCCGGCTATCCTGTGCCGGTTCAACAGGGTACTGTCAATCGTGAAACAAATGAGAAAGTACCGTCAATTGTTAATGAAACTTTCAATATCTGGATGCCCGAATTCGGTGTTCGGAGAATTGAAGCTAAAGTTAAAGTTGAGGATGGTGAAACTATCGTTCTCGGCGGTATTATCAATAGTTCTATTGATCGCAAAGAGGAAAAAATGCCGCTGCTCGGCAGCATTCCGCTGCTGGGACGCTTTTTCCAGAACCGTTCCGAAGACTCCCAGAAAACCAATTTGCTGATTTTCGTCACCGCACGTTTGATCGACACTGACGGTCATCTGGTCAAGGCAGTTGAAAATAACGGAACACCTCATTTTAATTTCTAACGCAGGAGTGATAAGATTATGAATAAAAATAAATTTATCGGTGGTGTCATCCTCCTCGGTGTATGTTCCGCAGCTCTGATAGCAGTGGAAACTCCTTCGGAGCCGGTCAAAACCAAATCTTTGTTGTCTGAAGATATGCGTCATGATGTCAGCCGTTATACTGTCGGATATCTCAAAAAAGAAAATGATGCTTCAGAAATCGTTATAAAAGCTAATGACCTTTTTCAGAAGGGCGAGTATGTCAAAGCTCGTGATCTTTATATCAATGCCAGAAAGCGTTTGACTAATCTCAATCCTGATTATTTCAGAGATCGGATCAAGTTTTGTGCGGATCAGATCAATATGTGTTATTATGAAATCGCCAATCAGGCTCTGGCAAAGGCCGACGCAAGTGCAGCCGTTAATGATTATGATGAGGCTATCCGTCTGTGCCGTGAGGCTGCGGATTATTATCCTGAATGCCGTCCGGTTATGGAAAAGAAAATTGCCCGTTATAATGAGATTCGCCGTACTGTTGCTATCAATCGTGAAACTTCAACAGAGGCATTGCTCCCGGATAAAGAAGCTCAGGAATATGAAATTTCCATTCTTCTGCGTCGCGCCCGCAGTATGGTAAATGCCGGATTGTATGACAAAGCCAAACGCATTTATGAACAGATACTGGTGAAAAATCCGTACCGTTCAGATGTCTTGCAGGATTTGCGTGCAGTAAATGCATATATTGATAAACGCGGTATCAGACGCAGTATAAGTTCCGCCAGAGCCGCTATTACTGCCAATGAGCTTGAATGGGCCTTGCCGATTCAGGGAACTGTCAAGAAAACAGAACAGGCACTCGATACTCCGGTTGAGAAAGTCGTTGTTGAAGACAGTACTCTTACCAAAAAATTGAAAGCCATCATTATCCCCCGTATCGAATTTGAAGATATTAAGCTGCGTACTGTTTTGGCAACATTGGCTTCATTGAGTGAAAAAAATGACCCCGCAGGCGTCGGTGTCAATATTTTTCTGCGTCAGAATCTTGGTGCAGGTGAAGAGAATGCCGGTGAGGGAGGCGGTGCTGCCGCTGCTCCCGCTCCTGCGGCTGAAAATGAAGAGAAAAAAGAAGGCGAAGAAAATAACGAAAACAATGATGACGCAGAAGATACTGAAGATGTGGACGAAGAGGAGGGAGAAGGCGGCGAAGAAGATGAGTCCTCATGGACCGCTCTGGAAAAAACTTCCCTGTCGCTTCCTCCCATGGTCAATAAATCTTTGGAAGAGATCCTCCGCAGTATTTGTGCCAACGCAAAATTGCGCTACCGTGTAGAAAAATATGCAGTCGTGGTTGAGGAACTCAATATGCCTGAAACTGATATGATTACTAAAATTTTCCCCATCGATCCTACCAGTTTTACAGACTTTGATCCTGCCAATTCTGATGAATTGATGAGTTATTTCAAGAGTCAGGGTATTGCATTCCCTGCCGGTTCCAAGGTTGTTTTTGATGCCAAAATCAGCCGTATTTTTGCCACTAATACCAGCGAAAATCTGGATAAGATCGAGGCCGCATGCAGCGGTTCACTCGGCAGTGGTGAAAGCGGTGAAAGCAGCAGCGATACACTGGTGCAGATACAGTTGCGTGTTGTTGAAATAAGCCAGACTGATTTGAATGCTTTAGGATTCAATTATACTCTCAAGGATAATTCCAGCAACAGCCCGATTTTTGAAAATATGAGTACAGCAAATCAGCTGCGTGATGCCGGCGGTGCCAACGGAGGCCCCAATGCTCATGCTGCAATTACCATGGGTGAGTTTTCACTCGGTGTTGATGTCAAGGCATTGAATGATCTTACCAGCAAAGATGTGCTGGCATCTCCCAGAGTCACCACTCTGCCGGATGAAAAAGTTGAGATCAAACTGGTTACTGAAACTTACTTTGTGGAAGACTTTGATGATTCTGAATATGATACTGATCAGTCAGAAGATGGTTCATTGCTCTATACATTTGTCGGTCCGTTCCCGAACTTTGACGGATCTCCGACTGAGCTTGGTATTTCATTTTCAACCACTCCATCAATCAACCTGAAAGATCGTTTGATCACTATGGATGTCAATCCGAATATCAAAACATTGATCGGTTGGACATATTATCATGGAACAAACGATGACGGTGCTGATGAAACTATCAGAACTCCGATTTTCTCCAATCGTAATATCAAAACCAATGTTACAGTCCGCGACGGCGAAACTCTCGTCCTCGGCGGCGTGATCGAAGATAATGTATCAACTATCAAAGATAAAGTGCCGCTGTTGGGTGATATCCCGCTGTTGGGCAGACTTTTCCAGTCCCGCAGCCGCAGCAGTGAGAAAAAGAATCTTTTGATTTTCGTAACTCCGCGCTTGGTCAAAACTGACGGAACTTTGAAATTTCCGGAATATCATGAAAGTTCACGCGGTATTGCCAAATTCCTGTGATGAGATAAAAAATAAAGCAGCTGTTGCAAAAATGATTCTGCGGGGAAGACACCTTTTTGAAAAAAGGTTATCTTCCCCGCACCCCATCTTTCAAAAACTTTTAAGAGGAATTGCTATTGTTACCGATAAAAACAATTCCGAATTTTTTTTATTTCCTTAAAAATATATCCAATCCACTCTTTCTCAAGCCGACCGTTTGAGAAAAGGGACAACTGACGTTGAAAACTTGTAAAATAAGTTATGATTTTCTCCAGTCATGACTTATTATAGTTCTTCTTTTCTGCTCAAACAATAGAAAATGGCTGTTGCTCACCTTTTTTGAGGTTTTGCAACAGCCCCCATTGTATTTTCAGCTTTTT
>JAZSRU010000046.1:0-4200 GCA_045538635.1 Victivallaceae bacterium | reverse complement strand
TTGAAAGATGGGGTGCGGGGAAGATAACCTTTTTTCAAAAAGGTGTCTTTCCCGCAGAATCATTTTTGCAACAACCCCTGTGGAGCAGTTGAAGATCAGTCTTTTTGGAGATAGACTTTGCCGAGTGTCCAGTTACAGCTGCCGTATGCCGGTTGATAAGTCGGATCGACTGTTGGTTTTTTCGCAAAGAATTTGAGAGTAAATCCGCCTTCTCCGCTGGTATTTTCCGCTGCAATGGAGATCAGGTTGAAGCCTTTTTTGAGAGTTATTTTCTGATAGAACATCTTTTTTCTGTCGCTGATAATACTGCTGTTTACAGCAAGCGATGCAGGACAGTCAGCTGCGAACAGGAGATAGATATCCGTATCTTTCGGGGCTTGGGCGTAGAAAGAGAACAATCCTGATTGACCTTTGCTGATGCCGAAACTCGACAGAGTACACCATGTGCCGCTGTTGAAAGCCTGCCATTCAATATTATCAGCTTTTTTGGCGGGGATTGTCTGCAAAAGACTGGAGAGGTTGCCGTAATGAACTGAACGCTTCGGAACTGCGGGTTCTTTCGCCATGCGTTTTACCTCTTTGATTTCCGGCAGTTTGGCGACGATTTCATCGAAGTTGTCGAAAGGTCCTGCCATCAGGATCGCCGGTGCTACGAAACTGCGGAATGGCAACGGTCCGTTTTTCTTCGGGCGGATGTGGTGCTGTGTGTAATAAATCCAGCCGGGAGTAGCTTTGGGCGACGGATGTTTTTTGACAAAATCGCTGTGCCACTGTTGATGTTTTTCAGCCAGAGCGGCGATTTCAGCTTTAACTTTGTCGATATCTTTGCCCTGATAGAACATGAAAGTCAAACCGCGGTCGGCTTCAAATTCATATTGTTTATTTTTGAGAGATATCACTTTGCCGCTGAAGCATTCGAGGACTTCATCTGAAGTCGGGAAAGTGATGATATGTTTACCTTTGAAAGCGGTGTGGAGTGAAGTGAATTCCGCCCGCTCAAAAATCACATCTCCCTGACTGTTTTTGATATGGCATCCGGCATTGGCGGCGATGGCGCGGATGATATTGGCGGGCAAAGATGTGCTGGAGCTGTAATAAGCGGTCCAGTCTTTATGTTTTTTTATGCCGAAACGGACACCGCCGTTTGCGGATGTTGCAAGAGGTATTGCATCTTTGTCAGCAATAGCCCATGAATAGAGATTAGTTCCGGAATGGAATGAAACGGGGTCAACTGCGGCGAGCGCGCCTTTCTGTACTTGATTGCGGACACCGAAGTTGAGTTCTTTGCCGGAAATGCCGAGGTGTTTTGCCATATTTTCCTCATTTGACTTGAGAGAAACATTGCCCCATTTTGCTTTGTCCGGGTGGTTGACCATTTTAAAGGATGTCAGATTTTCAGCATTTTTCAAAGAATCCGGAGCCGCATAAGTGAGGTCGACAGCGCCGGCATCGTAGAGGAAAACGAGTGAGCGGCCGCCGGATTTGATTTTGTCGATACCGCTTCTTTCCCGTTCACCGAGAGCGCGGAGGTTGAGGAAAAGAACCATTTTGTATTTGCTGAAAACTGCAGGATCGAGAAAATCGTTCAATTCATAGAAGTCATAATCTGCACCGATGAAAGGCAATGATTTGTCGCGTATTTCGGTCGGGTTGGCGAAGTAGTTGCCGTAGAGCTGGCCTTCCTGGTCGGAAACGACGGCGATTTCAGCTTTGCGTTCAGAGCCGAATTTGCGGACGACATCGCGCATATTGTTCAAGCGTGTTATTTCGCGGCGGAACTCCGGATGAGTGAACCATCTGCCGCCGAATTCCATGAGATATCCGTTGTATCCTTTGAGAATCGCGCTTGTCCCCTGACGGCGGAACTGCTGTGCGGATTTCTGCGGAGTAGGTGCGGGCTGCCCCTGACCTGCAGGAGTTCCGTACACGGAGTGAGTGCGGAAGTCTTCTTCTGCGAGGAAGATTTTTTTGTGTTTTTGGATTGAGGAATTTACAGCGCGGTTGGGAGAAAAGCCGCCTGCCTGACGCAATGGATACGGAGATGGGGCAGACAGCATGTCCAAATCAGGACAATTCAACAGTTGATTGATGAAAATAGTGCCGTTGACATTCATGGTGTTGAGTCCGGTCAGAATTTCCACACCGGCAAGCAGTTTGCCGTTTGAAACTGTTTTTACAACTTTGGCAAGATACTGTGCGGCATTGGTAACTGGGAGATTGAGTACCTGATAATAATCTGAAACTCTGGTGTTTGGCCGCAGAGATGATTTTCTTCTTTCTTCGAGAGTGGGCAGCCGGAAAAGGTCTTCCCGGTCTTTTGCGTTATAGCGTTTGATGAGTTCGGGGAATTTGGCTTCTCCGTATTTGGCATAGAGGAAATTTTTGAAAGCTTCCTGACGGGTTTTGCTGTAATCCCAGAAAAATCTGCCATCTTTGTAATACCACCATTCACCGGTATTCATCGCGCCGATGTGGACACCGACAATATTTTTGGCATACTGGGAATCACCGACGAGTTCGAGGAATTTACGGACGCGTTCAGCGAGATAAAGTTTCCATTCATTGAGGTAATTTGCCCGTTGTTCGCCGTTTTTCCATTTTGTATTGCCGTTGGGTTCGGCGATGAGGGCGTCGGGATAAAGTTGTTTGAAGTCATCGCCTTCATAAGATGCCCAGATACGGATGATGATTTTAGCGTCAGGGGCGGAGGCGAGGAGAGCTTTGGCATTAGTTGCAAAAGTTTTGAAAACCTTTGCCGGGTCGGTTGAGCGCGGATTTTTTCTGGAGTAAATATTTTTTGATTGGACATAGTTGACATCGACAACGAATACATTGATTCCAGCTTCGCGCAACTGTCTGGCGGATAAGGGGTTGCCGTTAGTTGCCGCCATGATTTGACTTGAAAGCATGGTAAGTTCTGTACCGTCGGAAACGATGACCGGCATACCTTTGTCCCAAATGATTTTATTTTCGGGGAACGGGTAATTTTTTGCCGGAGCTTTCAGTAGGTCCGCCTCAAGCTGTTTGTGGCGCTCGCAGCTGAAAGAGGTGTGCTGCTGCAGAAAAATGTCTTCGTCAACCGGAAGTTTCTCTGCGAAAACTGAAAGAGCTGCAGCTCCTGCCAGCAGGGTAAGAAAAGTTTTCATTTCTCTCCTTTGTATTTATATATATTCATTGAGTTGTTTTTGGCAGATTATATCAGAAAGGCCACGGAACTTGGGCTGATTTTGTGCCTTGTTCCACATAGCCGTATTTGGTGGATGAATGGAATCTGGTGATGTCTGTTTTTTTGACTGTCGCAACATGACCGTCTTCAAAAGAGGCATTGACGAAATTTCCATGCCGCCAGCCGAATTTCAAATCATCGATCGTGCTGCCGACACAACCGATACGGACAAACCAACTTTTTGAAACATTGCCGTCAGCCAGCAGCATACGCTGTGAGGGCGATTGTGTTAATTGACTTTGTTTCCCCCATGTTGTTGTAACATTGTATTTGCGTACATAGTGGTTCATGCCGTAATCTGCGTAATGAGAGTTTGCTCTGTAATTGGGTTTTCCGCTCACGTGGGTTGGCGGTAATTCGTCGGGGCAATGAATAACGGTTCCTTTGCGTTTGTTCCAGCCCATTTCAGCATTCAGAAATTTGCATCCGGCAGCATCGAGAATCGATCCCCACCACTTTTCCTGACTGCCGACTTTCCATGCCACCGGCAGGAGATATCCGTCATAATCGTCAGAATACATCAAAATTTCTCTGCTCAATTCTTTTAAATTTGACGCACATTTGTTTGAGCGGGCTTTTTTGCGGGCTTGATTCAAAACAGGGAGCAGCATACCCGCAAGAATTGCAATAATTGCAATCACGACCAAAAGTTCGATCAAGGTGAAACTTCCGATAATATACATTCTTTCATGTTTTTTCGAGGCTTTTTTCATATTTTTATCCTTTCTGTTAAGGGGTTGGGTTTATTTACACGGCACAGCCGCAATGCGGGCAACTGGGTGGAGGCGGACAAAGTGGGAATTTTGGGAGTTTTGGGAATTTTGGGAGGTTGCCCGTGACTGCACTGCAGTCAAGCTGACAGATGCGCTGACGCGTGAAATGAGCATAGTACATGAGTCCGGCCGGAGCATCAGCTCCGCAGATTTTTGTTTGACTGCAGTGCAATCAGCTGTACTTTTTCTCAAACTTCTCAC
>JAZSRU010000083.1:0-6492 GCA_045538635.1 Victivallaceae bacterium | reverse complement strand
AACTTATTTTACAAGTTTTCAATGTCAGTTGTCCCTTTTCTCAAACGGTCGGTTTGAGAAAGAGTGGATTGGATATATTTTTAAGGAAATAAAAAAAATTCGGAATTGTTTTTATCGGTGCGATAAAAGCAATTCCTCTTAAAAGTTTTTGAAAGATGGGGTGCGGGGAAGATAACCTTTTTTCAAAAAGGTGTCTTTCCCGCAGAATCATTTTTGCAACAGCCCCTTTATTTTTTACAGATTACAGCACACCTTTGGTTGACATAACACCTTTGATGCGCGGATCGGTTTGAGTAGCCGCATCCAGTGCGCGTGCAAATGCTTTGAATATTGCCTCCAATGCGTGATGTGTTTCGCCGGCGCGGATGAGGTCAATGTGCAGATTCATGCCGGATTTGACCGCCAGCGCCTGAAAAAATTCATGGAAAAGCTGAACATCTATGTCGCCGACAACCGGAGCCGGACATTTGACATTGTAAACAAGATACGGACGGTTGGAGAGATCCAGTGCCACTTGAGCCAACGCTTCATCCATCGGCAGCAGAAAACTGCCGTAACGGCAGATGCCGGCACGGTCGCCCAGAGCTTTACTGATTGCGTCGCCCATGACCAGCCCCAAATCTTCCATTGTGTGATGATAATCGATTTCAATATCACCTTTGGCAACAATTTCCAAATCAAAAAAACCATGTTTGGCAAACAGGGTCAGCATGTGATTGAGAAACGGTATCCCGGTATCAATTTTGCTCTTGCCCTGACCGTCAACGGCAAATTTCAGTTCAATATCTGTTTCGCCGGTGGTGCGTTTGATATTTGCAATTCTTTCCATAAAAAACCTCTTGTAAAATTCTTCTGTTTATTATAAAATAACCCTGTTTATCAATTTGTCAAAAAAAAATCCTCATTTAATTTGTTTTTTATTCTATTTTACCTTGAAAAAGATGAAAAAAGAGTTATATTCCTGTCAAGTGCCCGGATGGCGGAATCGGCAGACGCAACAGACTTAAAATCTGTTATCCATTGGGTGTACGGGTTCAAGTCCCGTTCCGGGTACCATTTTTTTTACCCGAAAAAACTGTATAAAAAACAAAAATCAGCCATGCAAATAAATTTGCGGCTGATTTCTTTTTTTTATACCTCTTTTTCCCTGAACGGGAAAAGTTTTTTCGGGTTGCCCTGCGCTTCTCGGACTGCATCCTGCGATGCTCACGCACAGTCGCTTCGCTCCTTGTCAAGTCCCGTTGCAGTTTTATTCAATCAATCAGCCATGCAAATAAATTTGCGGCTGATTTCTTTTTTTTATACCTCTTTTTTCCTGAACGGGAAAAGTTTTTTCGGGTTGCCCTGCGTTACTCGTCCTGCGGACTGCGTTACTCATGCACCCCGCCTCCGCATTGCTCCGGCGTGGTCAAGTCCCGTTCCGGATACCATTTTTTTGAGGCCAAAATAAAGTTGTTCAGGATTTCTGAACAGCTTTTTTGTTAGCCAAAATGTAAGCCAAAAAGGTTATTAGTGATTATAATTTTATAGCATATTGTAAAAACTTATGATTTTCCGAAAAACGGAAATTTTCTTGATTTCCGCTTGCATTTTCCGGATTTTGTGATAAAGTATCACCATTAGCCGGAAGTTGGTGCGGAGTAGTTCCGTCTTTAAGACGGGACCCCGTGGAGTCAGCAGCATTAGCTGTATCTCGAACTTTCCGGCTGAAATTTATATTGGTTATATCATAAAATGTACTGTTTCCTTTTTCCGGATTCCATACAACCAGCTCGCCAGTATAAACTTTTACTTCATTTGTTCCTGTCGGCAATCCAAATTCGACATCATATCGGCGAAATAGATTTTCTGATTTTTTCTTGATTTCCGCTTGACTTTCCCGGAAGTTGTGATAATTTCTTTGTTAGATCGGTGATAATCCCGGATGAGACGTTATGAGCCCCGGTGTCTGATGGTCTATCAGAGTAAAAATTTATCACCGATTTATTTTTGTCATTAGGCTTATTAAAATCAATAATAACCTTCAAAGTTGCCCCATGGTGGGATTGCTGCTGTACTGAACGGAGCGACTGACGGAAAAGCTGTTGGATATCATTGTCGGAGTATGCAATATTCAAACCCATGTTGCGGAGAAATTGACGGAAAGCAGCACAGATTTTCTGCCAAGTTGTACCGTTTTCCACACCGAGCGAAGCCTTTTTCGCTAAAAATTCCTCCACCGCTTCAAGATATTTTGCATCAATGGATGTATCAAGACTTCTCCTTTGTGCAACTTTTTGAATTTCAGCAGAGTGTTCAGCAATTTCAGTTGAAAGTTTTGGGCAGACAGAATTCGGGGGAGATAACTTTTTTTAAAAGATATCTTCCCCGTAATGCTGTTTTTGCGAATTATCGCTGTTGTATTTTTTTATGGATCAGGCGATATTGAACACTTTTTCAAGATCGATTTTTGCATCAACATTGAGTGTGATGAGAGTTTTGGTATGGTTGATCCCATAAATATCGTGAGTCATTCTGGTCGCAATAACATCTGCAAGTTCTGCATTGGTTGCAACGCGGATCATTACGACCAGGTCGTATTCTCCTGCAACTGTATATACTTCGGTAACTCCCGGAAGTTTGGCGATTCCGTCGATAGCCTGACGCAGCAAAGCTCTTTCAACATTGACCAAAACGATTCCTGTAACCATGTGGCACCTCCTGTATTTTTTTGTTATTGTTTTACAGAAAAACTCTGTGTTTACGAGTATATGTAGCCCATAAAATGAATTTTGTCAAGTCCTTTTTGTAAAAAAAACGATTTTTTTTGTGTTTTTACTTTTTCTGCTGCATTTTTTCAATTTCATTTGTTTTTTCAGGTACTTGTAATATATTAGAAGAAACAAATATTTAAGAGGTGTTTCATGAAAATAAAAGTTGCTCAATGTTGGGATGACGGTGTTGCAACTGACATCAGGCTTATTGAATTACTGCGTAAATATAAGGCAAAAGCCACTTTCAATCTTTGCCCCGGTGCAATGCCGGAAAATAAATGTATTCAACCGTATTATGTCCCCGCGGAATACAAAAGCTGGTCTTTCAGAGGATTTATCGGCGGCAAAATCGCGCTTTCTGAAATGTGTGATATTTATGACGGATTTGAAGTCGCAAGTCATTGCTGGTTTCATCAGGTTGCCGGCAAAGTTTCCGATGAAGATTTCACTATTGCCGCTTATGATGCCAGAAAATTCCTCGAAGACAGTTTTCAGCGTGAATTCCGCGGCCTTGCCTATCCGTGCGGAGCTTTCACCCCCGGTGCGGAACAAATGCTCCGTGATGCCGGTTTTGCTTATGCGCGGACGGTAAACTGTACTGACAATATCTATTCATGCACCAACACCATGGAATTTCATCCGAGCGGCAAATTTGATGATCCCTTATTCTGGGAAAAATTCAAAAAAGCTAAAGAAAACGGTGCTTTTTATTTCTGGGGCCATTCCTACGAAATGATGGACAAAGATGAACTATGGGGAGCTTTTGAGGAAAAACTTGCCATTCTCTCTGCCGATCCGGATGTTGAATGGGTAAATGTCGTTGATCTTGCAGACGAAATAAACATCCGTCTTGCAAACTGATTGGCTCTGTACTGAATGTGGACTGCTTTTTATTATTTTATCAGTAAAGATTTGATATATAACTTATTTTTTGTAAAAAAGGTACATAAGAGTTTTTTGAAAATGATGAGGGGGTGCCGGGGGAGAAGAAAAAAACTTTTTTGCAAAAAAGTATTTTCTTCTCCCCCTGCAATAAATCAGTCTTCTTTTATAACACAGCCTTGTGTTATTGCGTGTTGACTGCAGTAATTTTATCTATGAGCAGTTTTTTTAATTTTTTCAATTTGTTTCCCGGTTTCCATACTGCCGGATCATCGTTCCGGTCAGTGAATATCAGGATATCATCTTTTTCAGTTGAATTGTCATAGCGGCATATCTTTTTGTCTTTGTTCATTTGTGAGGCTCCGGTAAAAAAAAGAGGCACATTCCGAAGAAGTGCCAATCCCATAGCCTATCCCTAAGCATACCAGAAACACACAACTATCAGAATGTACCTGAGTATGACTCAAGTACACTGATATAAATATGTTTCTGGTCGTCAAAAATTGATGGGATAGTTCAGGGATTGACGTTTAATCAGCTGTATAAAATTTTAAAGCGATAATATCAGTTCAGATATACCTCTCATGTTAAAGTTAATCTTACCTGATTGTTAAAATACACGCATGACAGAAAAAATCAAGCCGGAAATCAAAGAAAGAGAGAGTTTATAGTGATTTTTAAGGATTTGGGGAGTATTGCCCGTGACTGCATTTTTTCTAAAAACATCCACGATTCCAAATCTTCTCAAGTTTCTCATTATACTTTCTTTGCGTCAAAGAAAGTATCAAAGAAAACAAATCTGCATAAAAATCTTTTCGTAATGTTTTGCCCGATGCAGAGTTACGGCGCCTGCGTTCCACTCCGGCTTATATGAGGCGTTTTTAAGCGGCTTTGCTGCGATACCAATGGGATGGACATCCCCAGCTTTGCCGCACGCCTCATCGCTTCGGACGACGTCGCTGCTTGGCAGGTTAAAATGGGGTGGATACCCCTGCCTGCGCTCACTTCGCTGAAGCTCGTGAAACGCTCCTGTCCTCGCGGCGCTGACCGCGCTTTACTTACTCCGAGAAGGCTTATATACTTTATTCAAAAAGTACCCTTTTCTTTTTTGAAAAGGTGAGGGGTTTAAGGGGAGCGGAAAAATCTTTTTTCTTTTAATCAAGAAAAAAGTTTTTCCGCTCCCCTTTTTAAATCCGCTTATCTTTTATTAAAGATATTCGGGATAGAATGCTTTCATGATACCGAGTTCCAAACCGCGGATTTCGGCGAGGCCTTTGAGTCGGCCGATGGCGGTGTATCCGGGGTTGGCGCATTGCGGTTTGGCGAGGTCATCAAGCATGGTATGGCCGTGGTCGGGGCGGATGGGGATCTGCCAATCGGCGCGACCCTCTTTTTTGCGGCGGATCTGTTCTTCGCAGATAGCTTTGACAAGTTCAAACATGGGGACGACGCCTTCGAGGTGGTTGGCTTCAAAGAAGTTGCCTTTGCCGTCATGCTGTGTGGAGCGGAGATGGACGAAACCGACGCGCGGAGCGCATTGTTTGAACATGGCGAGGACATCATTTTTGAGGCTTCCGGAGAAGCTCCCTGCACAGAAGTTGATGCAGTTGGCGGGATTGTCAACAGAAGTCAGCAAACGGTCGATGTCTGCGCTGTTGCCGAAAACTCGCGGCAAACCGAGAATGGGGTAGGGCGGGTCGTCGGGATGAATGTTGAGGGTGCATCCTGCTTCGAGGGCGACGGGGGTTACTTCGGAGAGGAAGTAAGTGAGGTTGTCTTCGAGCATTTTGCGGGTCAGAGTCTTGTATTTTGCGAGCATGGCTTTGACCTGATCGAGAGTAACGCCTTTGAACCCGGGGAAGTTGTCAATGATATTTGAAGTGAAAGCTTTACGCTCATCTTCGGTCATATTGTCATAGAAAACTTTGGCTTCGGCGATTTTTTCGGCGGGGTAATCTTTGTCTGCGCCTTCGCGTTCAAGGATGAAGAGTTCAAATGCTGCGAATTGAGCCTGATTGAAATACAGAGCTTCTGAACCATCGGGGAGTTTGTAGCGCAAATCGGTACGAACCCAGTCGAGAACGGGCATGAAGTTGTAAACAATGGTTTTAACACCGCATTTGCCGAGGTTGCGGAGGGAGATTTTGTAGTTTTCAATGTACTCAAGGTATCTGCCGGAAGCGGTTTTGATATCTTCATGAACGGGCAGACTTTCGACGACATCCCATGTCAAGCCGTGAGCTTCGATGTTGTTTTTGTATTTTTCGATTTCTTCGACGGTCCAGACTTCGCCGTAGGGGATGTGGTGAAGTGAACTTACGACACCGGTCGCGCCGGTCTGGCGGACGTGTTCGAGAGTAACCTGATCATTTGGACCGTACCAGCGGAAACATTCTTTCATAAACATAGTGATCAAACTCCTGAAAATGCAGCAAATGCACCGTCAACAGGGAGAACGATGCCGTTGATGAAACCTGCGGCTTCATCATCAACGAGGAAGAGAAGCGCGCCGACCAAATCTTCGGGTTTGCCGAATTTGCCCATCGGGGTATGCGCAAGAATGGTGTTGCCGCGAGCGGTCAGAGAACCGTCGGGATTGGTGAGGAGAGTGCGGTTCTGTTCAGTAAGGAAGAAGCCGGGAGCAATGGCATTGACGCGGATGTTGACTTTTGAGAAGTGAACGGCGAGCCACTGGGTGAAGTTGCTGATGGCGGCTTTTGCGCCGGAGTAAGCGGGAATCTTGGTGAGGGGGCAGAAAGCATTCATGCTGGAAATATTGATGATGTTGCCTGTGCCTTTTTCAGCCATTTTGCGGGCAAAGACCTGAGTCGGGAGCAGAGTCCCGAGGAAGTTCAGA
>JAZSRU010000079.1:0-15469 GCA_045538635.1 Victivallaceae bacterium | reverse complement strand
ACAGCCTGACACCACACAGCCGCTGACACTATCGCGCCAGCGTTACAAAACGGGGATGGATATCCCCCGCCGGGGTCGCAAGGGGGCGGCGCAAGCCCCCTTGCAATACAAAATCAGTCAATGTTTAGTACAGAGCCAATTTATTTTGCCGGAGTAAAGATTATTTTATCGCCGGCAAGACTGATATTGATTACAGAAGTTTTTTTGAATGAGCCTTTGAGAATTTCTTCGGCAAGTTCATCTTCGATATAGCGTTCGACAGCGCGTCGCAGAGGGCGTGCGCCGTATTCTATCTGATTTCCTTTGTCAATGATGAAGTTTTTGACATCATCAGAGATATTGAGCTGCAGATTGCGTGCGGCGAGCCGTGTTTTTACTTTATCAAGTTCGATATCAATGATTGCCATGAGATTTTCGCGGGTGAGCGATTGGAAAACGATGATATCATCAATTCTGTTCAGAAATTCAGGTTTGAATGTTTTTTTTGCGATATCGATGAAACGTTCGCGGCGTTTTTCAATATCTGCGGCAGATTCTCCGCCGAAGCCGAGCGGTTTGACGCCGCGGGCGATCTGTTCAGCACCGGCATTTGAGGTCATTATGATAACTGTATTGCGGAAATCAATTTTTCTGCCGAGGGTGTCGGTAATAAAACCCTCTTCGAGTATTTGAAGCAGGATATGCATGACATCGGGATGAGCTTTCTCAATTTCGTCAAAGAGTACGACTGAGTACGGATGTCTGCGTACGCGTTCTGTAAGTTCGCCGCCGTCACCGTAACCGACATAGCCCGGAGGAGAGCCGACGAGTCTTGAAATATTGAATTTTTCCATATATTCAGACATATCTATCTGAATGAGTGAATCGGAACTGCCGAACATGAATTCTGCAACGAGTTTTGCGAGTAATGTTTTGCCGACACCCGTCGGACCGAGAAAGATGAATGACCCTATCGGGCGCGCCGGATTTTTGAGATTGGCGCGTGAGCGGCGGAGCGCGCGTGAAATGATTGAAACGGCTTCATCCTGACCGATGAGTTGTTTTTTAAGTTCATTTTCCATGCGGAGAAGTTTTTTTGCTTCGCCGGATTTGAGTTCGTGGAGAGGGATGCCGGTCAAGTTGGAAACGACAGCTGCGATATCAGCGGTTTTGATGACGGGGCATTTTTTTGAGCCGGATTTTTTGAATGCGGCCTTTTTTTCTTCGATAAGCGATTCGAGTTGATGTTCTTCATCGCGCATAGCGGCGGCTTTTTCAAAATTTTGAGCCGAAACGGCCTCTTTTTTGCGATGCCGGATATCTTCGAGTTTTGATTGTTCGATAGAGAGATCGAGTTTATCCTGAGCTTGTTCGATGTGAGCTTTTGCACCGGCTTCATCCATTATGTCGATAGCCTTGTCGGGGAGATGCCTGCCGGAGATGAAACGGTCGGAGAGTCTGACGGCGGCTTCGATGGCATCGGCGGAATATTTTACATGGTGATGTTTTTCGTAAGGTTCTTTCAATCCGGTAAGTATTTTGATGGAGTCTTCGATATTGGGCGGATTTACAATAACGCTCTGGAAGCGGCGTTCGAGGGCGGAATCTTTTTCGATGCCTTTGCGGTATTCGTCAAGAGTGGTGGCGCCGACGCATTGGAGTTCGCCGCGGGAGAGGGCGGGTTTGATAATATTAGCGGCATCCATGGCGCCCTCTGCGCCGCCGGCGCCGACGATGGTGTGCAGTTCGTCAATGAACAGGATGACATTGCCTGAATTTCTGACTTCGTCAATGACGCCTTTTATGCGTTCTTCAAATTGACCTCTGTATTTGGTCCCTGCGAGCATAAGGGGGAGATCGAGAGAGAAAACCTGTTTATCAGCGAGGATATCGGGGACATCAGCATCGGCGATTTTCTGCGCGAGGCCTTCAATGATGGCAGTTTTGCCGACGCCGGCTTCGCCGATGAGAACGGGGTTGTTTTTTGTACGGCGGCAAAGGATTCTGATAACGCGGTCTATTTCGTCCTGTCTGCCGATGACGGGGTCGAGTTTTCCGGCGGCGGCGAGTTCGGTGAGGTTTCTGCCGAAAGAGTTGAGCATATTGAGATCGGAGAAATTAGCTGAAGCGCCCGGGAAATCATCGGGGTCGTCGCCGGTTTGAGGGAGGAAATCGCTATCGAGCATGGAGAGGATGGATTTTTTGAGGAGTCTGATATCGACATTCATGTTGCGCAGGATTCTGGCTGAAACGGAATCAGTCATTTGGAGGAGGGCGAGGAGGATGTGTTCAGTGCCGACGAAGTTGTAGTTCATGGCTTGAGCTTCTTTGACGGCGTTGGAGAGGAGTTCATTAACGCTTTCAGTGATGGGGAGGTTTCCTTGAGTTTGAGTATCAGAGCCGGAGCCGACGGCTTTTTCGACTTCGATTCTCAAGTTCTGGAGGTTGAGGTTCATGGATTTGAGTACTTCGATAGCGACGCCCTCATTGATAGCGAGCAAGCCGAGGAGAATATGTTCGGTACCGATGTAGTCGTGGTTAAGTCTTTTTGCCTCCTGCTGAGCGAGGAAGAGTACGCGTTTAGCGCGTGGTGTGAAATTATTTATATTGAAAAAGTCTCCGTTATCTGGCATGATATCAACCTCCTTGAAATTAATGGAGATAATATAGCAACAAAAGTTGAAAATGCAAGTGCAGAAGTGCATCAGTTGCGCTACGGCAAACAATAAGCGTTCCCGTTTTCAGGGGAAGGAAAATAAATATATTCAAAAGTGAAAAAAATAAAGATTTTACGAGTTTGGAAACTCTTGTTTTCCAAGGGCATGTACTTTGGATTAAGTTATCGGATTTTATGTAATAAAAAATAAAGATTTTACGGACTTGGTTAGTCCTTGTTTTCCAAGAGTATGTACATTGGAGCAAATTATTGAAATGTAATTTGTTTTTTGTAAATCATTGATTTATAAGGAATATAAAATTTGATATTTCAATAACTTAATCCAAGGCGCATAATGGAAACGCTCTGAATATATTATACATCAACTTTTGAATTTCAATAACTTAATCCAAGGTGCATAATGGATGATAAGCTGTACACCATTGAATATATTTAATTTTCAAACAACCATAAATAAAATTTTATTATCATTAGCTTACATTAAAATTAAAAAAATGCAAATAAAAAATAAAAAAAATTTGCAATATTCTTTTTTGCGGTTATTATTTGTTATTGTCTGAATTTTGGACTTGGGCATCATCGACGTGATAATCCATTTAATTTGGTAGAAGATTTTATAGAGCCATTTAGATTTATTGCTGAAAAAGCTGTATTGAAGATTTTAAAAAAATATAAGGGATGTGATATTTTGAGTTCTGTATTGAAAAAAGAATTGATTACAGAAATTTTATCATCGGAACTTACAATTAATGATTCTCAGTTCAGGTTATTCAGCGGAATAAATTTTGTTGTTGAAAGTTTTGGAAAGGTTCTTGATGATCCAAGGTATAAATTTATATTGCCAAATTTGAAATAACCAGTTTGCAAAGGGGCGGAAGATGGCTCTGAATGGATGGCGTATGATGTGGATTTTTGCTGTTTTTGATTTGCCAACACAAACTAAAGAACAGAGGCATGCTTACACAACATTCCGGCAATTGTTGCTGAAAAATGGTTTTACGCAATTACAGTATTCTGTATATATCCGTAACATGCCTACATTTCAAAAGGCTTCAGCTTTGGTGGAACAATTGGGCAAAAAAACTCCAGCAGAGGGAGTGTGTGCATTTTTGTTTTTTACAGATAAACAATATGCACTCACTCGAAATTTTATTGGTGGAAAAGAGAAAAATGATGAGCTGCCGGATGATGAGCAATTACTATTGTTTGATTAATCAGTCAAAATAAGAATTATTTTGTGCTTTTTGTTGTAAAAAAACTTGCATTTTTACGCTTTTTATTTATATTTATAACAATTGAATTTTTTTTATTAACATTATTTGTAAAGGTTTTTATAACATGAACAGTGTCAAGTTGTTGCGTGTCGGTATGCCCGTTCTGGGTTTGTGTGTCTTTGCCGCTCTCCAATCCGGTTGCCGTTCCGAAGTCCTCGGCGATCGCCCTTCTGTCCCCGCCGCAGAAAGAGAACCGGCCGCGAATGATAATTTCAATGACGATTCTTTGAACGCCGATGACGCTTTCGCCGCCCCCAAAAAGGATGCCGCAAAAAAAGCCGCATCTGCCAATGGCAAAAACGCTGAAGACAGCAAGAGTTTCGTTTATCCCAGATTTGAAGATACCGAAAATAAACCCATTTACTCCGCTCCCCAAAAAGCAGCCAAGGCCAAACCCGTCGCCCCCGGTTCACTTTATACCGTCGTTCGCGGTGACTCCCTCGGCAAAATCGCTGCCCGCCATCGCGTCAAAACTATCGATCTTGCCAAAGAAAATGACCTCCAGCTCACATCTGTTATCCGCGTCGGTCAGAAATTGCGCATCCCCGGCGGCAGGGCCGCTGTGAAATCAGCAGATAAATCTGTTGCAAAAACTGCCGCAAAATCAGCAGATTCAAATGTCCGTTCCGGTCTTTATACCGTCCGTAAAGGCGATTCAATCGCACGCATCGCAAAACGCCTCAAAGTTAAACGCGCCGACCTCATGGCTGCCAATAATCTCAATGAACAGTCCATTCTCCGCATCGGACAGACTTTGAAACTTCCCGGCGCCCAGGTGGTGAATGACGAATCTGTTGTCGTCGGTAACAGCTCTACCGCCGCTGAAAAAAATGATTCTGCCGCCGCTGAAACTGCCGCAGAAACCAAAACAACTTCAGCAGAAGATGATATTGTGAAAGAACTTGACGGTGAAGCTGCCGCCGGCTCAAACAATGCAGCCGATTCTGCCGCTTCAACTACTGCTGCCGCCGCTGCCGGAGCTGCCGTTCAAAAAGATGTCAGCAATGTTACTTCAGTTGAAGTTCTGAACGATATTACAATCGACAATTTCTGCAAACGCTACGGTGTTTCAAAAGAAGATGTTTTCCGTTTGAATTCTGATATTAAAGATGGCGTCACTGTCATCAAGGCCGGAACTGTAGTTTCAATTCCCTGATCCGGAATGGAAAAATTATGCATCACATGGGAGAAAAAGTAATAAAGTTTTGTGCTTTTGTGCTTTTTCTCCTTTGTATTTACATGGCAATATCCAAATTCGGCGATGCTGTTGAGCATGGTATCGTCAGTGCCGTTTTTGATGTCCTTTTTGCTGCAATATGGGCAATTTTTGCAGGGATTATCTGCTGGTATCTTTTCTGCCCGGGATTGAGTGAGGCATTTACCAATGCTGTTTTCGGCGGGCGTGACACTCTGGACAAAACGCCGCTTATTCTGTCTGATGTGCGCGGACTTATCGCCGCCGGAGATATAGAAGAAGCCGCGATAGCAATTCAGGAATTGTATGCACAATATCCGCTTGCACCTGAACTAAATCTGCTGATGTTTGAATTTTATCTTGACTGTTGCGGCAAACGGGAATTTGCTATGAATCTCGGAAAAAATTATTTGCAGTCAGCCAGAATCTGTTCTTCAGACAATATTCAGATACTTCTCAGGTATTGTGATTTATGTGCCGCAGACGGTATGGACAAAGATGAATTGATTGATTTTCTGCTCGACCAGAGTGTAAAAAATATATACCCGGAAATTGATAAAAAGCGAATCTTCGCGAGAGTGAAAGGATTGAATTGATGAGTCAGGATTGTTTGCTTGAAAGTAAAATCGCAGAATTGATAAATAATCACGTCACGGACGTTTTTCTGAATTCCGCACAGATGATTCATGTCAGAACCAGTGCTTCAATCAAAAGCGCCGGTGACAGGATGCTTTCGCCGAAGGATATCAATGAGTTCCGTATCCGTTCAATTTCTGAAGATCTGGAAAATCAATATCAGAGTACCGGTTCTGTTGACTGCGCGGTAACTCTTGATGGATGTCAGCGGTGCCGTGTGAACTTTTTTTCAACTGAATCCGGCCCGGCAGCCGTTATCCGCCCCATCAAAGACGGCAACACCATGACCGTAGAAAAACTCGGACTTCCGCGGGTTATTGCCGATATCGCCAAAAGCAATCGCGGTCTGATCCTCGTAACCGGTGCAACCGGCAGCGGTAAAAGTACGACCATGGCGGCGATGATCAACGAGATCAATCATAATCAATCAAAATATATTCTGACGATTGAGGACCCGATCGAATTTGTTTACCGCAATGACAAAAGCCTGATCTCACAGCGTGAGGTTTATAATCATACAACCAGTTTCCCCGAAGCTATCCGCAATGCCATGCGCGAAAATCCTGATGTCATCGTCATCGGTGAAATGCGTGATGCTGAAACAATGCAGGCTGCTTTGAGTGCGGCACTGACAGGCCATCTGGTTATCAGTACCGTTCATACTTCAAATGCGGTTCTGGCGCTTGAGCGTTTGGTAAATATGGTATCAGAGGATCGCCGTGAACAGTTGGCGATTGACCTGTCGTTGGTGATGGTGGGTATTGTTTCGCAGCGTCTGCTGCCGCGTGCTGACAGAGAGGGAATCGTACCTGCACTTGAAATCCTGTTGGCAACGCCTCTGATCCGCAAACTGGTTGCCGGACGGAAATTTGATGATCTGGAGCAGACTTTGAAGGAGAGTACCGGTTTGGGTATGATAACTTTTGTCCGTTCCATTTATCAGATGTTGGAGCAGGGGATCATCAGCAAGGAAACTGCGATGCAGTATGTTGACAATACTGATGAATTGATGCTGCTCATTCAAGGCATGGAATCAGGTGTTGATGCGTTCCGCAGTCATTACGGAGAGAGAAATGCCCAGAATGATCAGGCTATTGATATGGCAACTCTGCTGCGCAGCGCGGTAAAAATGGGGTCAAGTGACTTGATTTTGAGCGTGAATGCGTATCCGAGTATCCGTTTGAACGGTGTGATTCAGGCGATGGATCTGCCGGTATTGCAGCCGGTGGATACCCAAAGACTGCTTTTCAGTATCATCAATTCGCATCAGAGAGTTGTTTTTGAAGAGAAGCGCGAGCTTGACTTCGCTCTGGCAGTAACATTGAATCTGACCAATAAAGAGGGCGGGGAAATAACCTGCCGTTTCAGGGTCAATGCATTTTATCAGCGCGGTAATATCGGTCTGGTCGCCCGTGTTATCAACTCGTATATCCCGACTCCGCAACAGTTGAATATTCCGAAAGTTCTGCTTGATCTTATCAAATTCAAACAGGGACTTATTCTGGTTACCGGTCCCACCGGCAGCGGTAAAACTACAACTCTCGCCTGTCTGGTGAATGTTATCAACAGTACCAGGAATGCACACATAGTGACAGTTGAGGACCCGATTGAATATATCCATAAAAATGTCAATTCCATTGTGGAACAGCGCGAGCTGAATGCAGATACCCATACTTTTGCGACAGCGTTGAAATATGCTTTGCGTCAGGACCCCGATGTTATCATGGTCGGTGAAATGCGCGATACTGAAACTATGTCTGCTGCGCTGACTGCGGCGGAAACCGGTCATCTGGTGCTGGCAACCATTCATACCAATAATGCTCCGCAGACGATCGACCGTATCGTTGACTCTTTTCCGAGCAATCAGCAGAATCAGGTGAAAATGCAGTTGGCAGGATGTATTCTCGGGGTTGTAAGTCAGCGTCTGCTGCGTTGTGTTGACGGGCAGAGCCGTGTTTCAGCCTTTGAAATCATGGTGGGTACAGCACCGGTCAAGGCATTGATCCGTGAAGGCAAAACTCATCAGCTGCAGTCAGCTATTGAAACCGGTTTCAAAGACGGCATGATGACACTTGACCATTCGATGGATTATCTTTACGAAAAAGGCATTGTTTCTTATGAAGAAACTGTCGGTTTCCGAATGAAGGAAAAACAGGTCAAAGATTTCTGATTTTAAAACAGTATTGTTTGTTGCTTTTGTTAAAAAAACGCATTTTTTGTTTAAAAATGCGTTTTTTTTACTTGATATTTTGTAATATACAGGTTAAATTATATAGAATATATAAGGATTTTTGTCAAATGACGGATATTTATTGTAAAATTGAAATGCTTTTTGCCGAGACTCTCCGACTTAGTAGCGGTCGTCGGAGTAATGATTTATTTTGAGTTTTCTGCTCATTCCGGCGGCCGTCAGTAATTTTCAGTGTTTCAATTATTAATATTTATCCAAAGGTGTAAAAATGTCTGATTTTAAAAAATATGTTCCCGCAAAACCCATTGAACTGAAAAACCGTCAATGGCCTTCCCGTGTAATCGAAAAAGCTCCAATCTGGACCAGCGTTGACCTGCGCGACGGCAATCAATCTTTGCCGATCCCGATGAATCCGGAAAAAAAATTGCAGTATTTCCGTATGCTGGTCGATATCGGATTCAAAGAAATCGAGGTCGGCTTTCCGTCTGCTTCGCAGGATGATTTTGATTTTGTCCGCACTCTGATCGAAAATGATCTCATTCCTGATGATGTCTGTATTTCTGTTTTGACTCAGGCACGCAAACATTTGATTGCCCGTACCATTGAATCTCTGAAAGGTGCAAAACAGGCAATTGTGCATTGTTATGTGGCAACCAGCGATCTGCACGGCAGATTTGTTTTCGGCATGGATCATGCCAAAGTTCTGCAAATGGCAATCGACGGAACTCAAATGGTCAAAGATGCTATCGCTGAAGCAAAATTGGATTTTCCGATCCGTTATGAATTTTCTCCGGAGGAATTTACCGACAGCGATCCGGATTTTGTGGTCGAACTCTGCTCCAGAGTCAAAGAATGTTGGGGCGAAGTCGGCGATAAACGCGATTTTATCCTGAATTTGCCCGCCACGGTTGAACGCCGTCCTCCCAATCATTATGCAGATATGATCGAATATTTTATCAATAATTATCCTTATATGGATCAGACTACTGTCAGTCTGCATGCCCATAACGATCAGGGATGTGCCATCGCCGCTACTGAAATGGCTTTGCTGGCAGGTGCCGACCGCGTTGAGGGTACGATTTTCGGTCATGGTGAGCGTACCGGCAATCTGGATATTATGGTGCTGGCGATGAATCTCTACAGCCGCGGCATTGATACCGGGCTGGATTTCTCCAATCTGGAGCGCATTGTCAAAATTGTTGAAAACTGTTCCGGAATTGATGTGCATCCGCGTCATCCGTATGCCGGACAGCTGGTTTTTACCGCATTTTCCGGTTCACATCAGGATGCTATCCGCAAGGGAATGGACCGCAGAAGCGATATTTCCGGTTATTTTGAACAGGGTTGGAAGATGCCTTATCTGCATATTGATCCTGCTGATGTCGGGCGTGAGTATGAGAAATTGATCCGCATCAACAGTCAATCCGGCAAGGGCGGTATCGTTTTTGTTCTGGAAAAGGATTTCGGAATTTTCCCGCCCAAGTCAATGCATGCTGAAATCGGCAAAGTCATTCAGCGTTACATGGATGAAAAAGGCGGCGAGATCGACAGCAAAGAGTTGTATGATGTCTTTTTCAAAAACTTTGTCAATACCGAAGGCAAATATGCCTATCATGATTACAGCCGTGATATATTGAAAAATTCCGGTGATCTCATCGGTGTAAGTTTCAAATGGGTAAATAACGGTGTTGAACGCCAGCTCAAAGGCGTCGGCAACGGTCCGATTTCCGCGGTTGTCAATGCTCTCAAAACGGATGAAAAACTCTTTGATTTCTCACTGGAAGATTTTTCAGAGCGCTCAATGGGCAGTGATGCGGATGCCAAAGCGATTGCTTTTGTAGGTATCCGTATTGCCGACAGCGGCAAAATGATTTACGGTGTCGGAGTCCATTCCAATATTGACCGCGCTGCGATCGCAGCATTGATAAGTGCATTGAACCGTTCAGGAATATGAGGTGTTTGCTGTGAACAGGTGGAAACTTTTTCTTATTTTGATTCTGGCTGTGATATTGCTTCACATCCTGATCATCAAAATTTTTATCATCGGCAGCTCCGATTCAAATGATCGTACAGCCGTGAAAAGTGGAGAAGTTGCATCTGTTCCGGAACCTCCGCTGCCGGCAGAGTGGCGCAAATAACAGACAGGTTTCTCATGAATGAATTTGAAAAAGCAAGATTGCGTCTGTTGATAACAGCTTTTCTTTTTGCAGTTTTCATATTCTGTGTTATTTTCGGTACAGTCAAAGTTTACCGTCAGTTAAGCCCCCGTGATGTCAATCAGAATGATGCTGCCGAGCAGCAGACTGCAGTTCATTCTCCACCCGCAGAAGTTCCGCCGGAAGAAAAGCCGGTTGAGAAAACTGTTGAAAAATCCCCGACTGAAAACAAATCTTCTTCTGTCAATACAATGGATGACAGCAGAGCTTTCCGCGGTATTTTGAAGGCATGGCGGCGTTATCGGCTGCCCCGTTGCGGAATTCTGGTCGATGTCGATGCAAACAGAGTTTTATGGTCGTATAATGCGGATAAGGTAGTTCCGATTGCTTCGTTGAGTAAAATGCTTACGGTATATATGGCATTGGAGGCAATAAGAAATTCGAGAGGCGTTATTACGCTGGATAATAAGGTAAGGATCAGCCGCAGCAGTGCCACAGGCAGAGAGGGCGGATTCGGTTTTATGCCGGGACAGGTCTATTCTGTAAAAGAGTTGATGCAGGCGGCAACGATCCGGAGTGCCAATGATGCGGCAGGCGCATTGGCGATATATTTCGGTGAAACAGAAGCTGATTTCGTCCGGATGATGAACAGTAAAACGAAAGAACTCGGCATGAAAAACAGCCGTTTTTTCAATCCGCACGGTTTGCCTGCCGGCAAAAAAGATAATGTCAGCACCATGAATGATCTTCTGATTTTAAGCATAAAATTGCTCCGTGAACCGGATTATATGCAATGGGCAAAAATGAATGGTGCGAAAATCGGCAATAAAACTATTGTAAATACCAATAATCTTATGCGTAAGCGCCGTTGTCCCGGTGTTGACGGTTTGAAAACCGGTTATACGCGCCGAGCCGGATTTTGTCTGGCATTCAGTTGTCTGCGCAAGGGGAGGCGGCTTGTCGGCGTGGTTGCCGGATTCCCGAGTTCAACCGACAGGGAAAATTTTGTTACTGCTCTGCTTGACTGGGCGTACAGATAAAAATACAGACAAAAAATTGCAGGAAGCTGGTAAAATTCTGAAAATTCAGTTCTTCCTGCATTTTGGGTAAATTTTATTTCTTTCTTGCACGCGCTTTTTTCATATCTTCAAATTCGGCAAGAGTTCCCGGGAAATCGGTAATTTTACCATTGTCGATTTCGATAATGCGGGTGGCAAGACTGCTGATGAATTCGCGGTCGTGGCTGACAAAAAGGATTGTGTTTTTGTAAAGAGTCAGCGCATAGTTCAATGCTTCAATTGATTCAAGGTCAAGATGGTTGGTCGGTTCGTCAAGGACGAGTACATTGCCGCCCTCAAGCATCATTTTGGCAATAATCAGGCGGGCTTTTTCTCCACCGGAGAGAACTTTGACCTGTTTATAAACTGAATCACCGGAAAACAGCATTTTGCCCATGAAAGAACGGAGTTCAGTTTCGCTCATACCTTCCTCTGGACTGAAGCGTGCGAGCCAGTCGATGGCGCGATCGTCCATATTGAGAATTTCGGCGGCATCCTGCGGAAAATAACTGATTTTGACGGTTTCACCGAGAACGATTTTGCCGTTATCCGGTTCAATCATTTTGGTCAATATTTTAAGCAGAGTTGTTTTTCCGACACCATTTGTTCCGATGATGGCAATGCGTTCTTCCGGACCGGCACTGAATTTGAAATCATTAAAAAGCTTAACATCATACTCTTTTGTAATTCCTTCGGCCTCAACAACTTTTGTTCCGAGTCGCAATTCTGTATTGAAACGGATGTACGGAGAAACGCGGGAGCTGGGTTTGATTTCCTGGAGCTGGATTTTGTCAAGTTCTTTCTGCCGGCTGGTTGCCTGACGCGCCTTGGACGCATTTGCACCGAAACGGTTGATAAACTCTTTCAAATCGGCAATGCGTTCTTCCTTTTTCTGATTTTCACGACGGATATTTTCAAGTGCGATAGCGTTGGCGGTCATAAATTCATCATAATTTCCAGTAAACTGGCGGATTTCCTGATAATCAAGGTCGGCAATATGGGTGCAGACCTGATTCAGAAAATAACGGTTATGGGAAATAACGATCAATGTTCCTTTATGATTGCAAAGAAATCCGCACAGCCAGTCGATACTCGCAATATCCAGATGGTTTGTCGGTTCGTCCAGCAGCAGAATGTCGGGATTGAAAAAAAGCACCTGTGCCAGCAGCACACGCAATTTAAAACCGCCGGTAAGCGATGAAAGCGGCTCGAAATGTTTATCTTCTGAAATCCCGAGTCCAACAAGCAGTTTTGCCGCATCAGCTTCCATTGTGTAACCGCCGGCATCCCCGAAAAGCTCCTCGATATCATTGGCGCGGTCATCCTCCTCCGGAGTGAGATCTGCTTTTGAGTAAAGGTATTCGCGTTCTTTGTGCAGACTCCAGAGTTTTTCATTGCCCATACAGACAACATCAATGATTGGAAATTCGTCAAATCCGTAATGATCCTGTTTCAGATAACCGATCTGTTTATCCTGATCAACTGCAATCTCACCGAAAGTCGGAGCAAGTTCTCCGGTCAGAATCTTCATAAAAGTTGATTTTCCGGCGCCGTTGGCTCCGATAAGACCGTATCTGCATCCTTCATTAAATTTAACTGAAACATTTTCAAAAAGCGTTTTCTGACCGAAACGCATTGTAACATTAGCTGCACTCAACATAGAATATACCCTCAAAAATTATATATTATTTTACAAGAAAATGTGGAATTGTTAATATACACCGTTTTGCAATTTTTGCAAGTCTTTTACAACATAAAACAAAACTGTAAATATAAAAAACAAAAACCAACTTGAATAAAAATTTAAATAGTGTATATTAATCATAACAAATAAAAAACAACCGTTAATGGAGTATTTATCATGAAAAAAGTTATCAAATCAGTTTTACTCGTCATATTCACCATTTGCGCACTCAACATGTTTGCCATGTCTTCAGGATCGCCTGACAGCGTAAATCTGAAATCAGCAGAATTCAACGAAAAAAATATCAAACCCGTCAAATATGTTTTTCTCTTCATCGGCGACGGTATGTCAATCCCTCAGCGCATGACTGCCGAAGAATTCAGCGTGAAAACCGGCAATGGAAAACTTTTCATCAACTCAATGCCTTTTCAGGCTGTAACCACTACCAGTTCTGCTAATTCATTCATTACCGACTCCGCCGCGTCCGGAACCGCTATCGCCTGCGGAGAGAAAACTCTGAACGGCGCAATCGGCGTTGCCGCAGACCGCACACGCAAACTTGAATCTGTCGCTGAAGTTGCAAAAAAATCCGGCAGAAAAGTCGGCATTATCACCAGCGTTACCATAAATCATGCCACACCGGCATCATTTTATGCACACAATGCCAGCCGAGGCAACGCTTACAATATCGCTCTTGATCTTGTCGCTTCTGATTTTGATTATTTCGGCGGCGGTGGAGCAGACCGCGCCAATGACAAAAAAAACAAATCCTACAAAGGCAGTATCTATGACCTCGCCGCCAAAGCCGGTTATACCGTCGCTCATGGTATGAAAGCTATAAAAGCAATCCCCGCCGATGCCAAAAAAGTTTTCGCTGTCGGCGCCCCCGGTGCTCTCCCGTACGCCATTGACCGCAAAGAAGGTGATCCCGCTCTGGCTGATTTTGTCGCAGACGCAATCAAACGCCTCGACAACGAAAAAGGTTTTTTCATCATGGCTGAAGGCGGCAAAATCGACTGGGTCGGACATTCCAACGACGCAGGAACAAATATACGCGAAGTCATGGACTTCGATCAGGCAATCAAAGTTGCATACACTTTCGCACAGAAATATCCGGATGAAACTCTCATCGTTGTTACCGGCGACCATGAAACCGGCGGTATGACTCTCGGTTTTGCCGGAACGGGTTACAGTTCATTTATCGAAAATATCAAATATCAGAAATGCTCCGGCGAGGAAATGTCCCGCAAAATCATGGCATTCAGAGGCAGAGAAAATGTAACTTTTGATGATCTCAAACCGCTTATCACCGAAAATTTCGGACTTATTTTCCCCGAAGATAAAAAATCTGACAACAATAAACGCATGATTCTCTCCGCCGCTGAAGTAAAACGCCTCCAAAGCGCATTCAAACGCCAGTTCCCCAATGGAAAATACAAAGTAAGTGCAGCTCTCGCTTTTGAAATTGTCAAAATATTCAACAACAAATGCTCTCTGGCATGGACCAGCGGCGCACATACAGCATTGCCCGTTCTGACCACCGCGTGGGGCAAATACGGTGAAATGTTCAGCAATTCAATTGACAATACAGACATCGCAAAACGCCTGAAACTCGTTGTCCGTTAATGAAAAATTTTTTCAGAAAATTCATCCCCGGCAAACGGGATATTGTAATGTCAATGACATTGATTATCCTCTCTGCCGGATTCTTTTTTATTGATTTGATGCCGCCGCGTGACCCTGCTGCCGGCACCAAGGAAAAAGCAATTGTTTTATCCGTTGACAACAGCGCACTTATAAAACAGGGAATGCTTTTAAGAGGTTCTCAAATACTCGAAGTCAAAGTCCTGTCCGGCAGCTATAAAGGGAAAAAATTCCGTGCAGTAAACGAATTGCGTACTCAGATCGAACTTGATAAACTGTTCAAAGTCAACGATACAGCACTGGTAAGCATCATGCACAACGCAAATCCTGAAACTGACACAATAAATGCTCAGGATCATTACAGAATTACCAATTCATTGCTGCTTTTCGGGTTGTTTGCATTGCTGCTGATATGTTTTGGCGGACTAACCGGTTTCAATGCTCTGCTGTCATTTGTTTTCAGCTGTCTGGTGATTTGGAAACTGGTCATTCCGCTGACTCTGGCGGGACATAATGCAATTTTTATCTCATTTACTGCCGTAGTGCTGCTTACAATCATCATCATACTGCTTGTCGGCGGTTTGACACGCAAAGGTTTTACTGCTCTGGCAGGTTCAATTTCCGGCATTCTGGCAGCGGCATTTACGGGATGGTTCTTTACCTCATTATTCAAAATCAATGGAGCAGTAATGCCGTATTCACAGGCTTTGCTGCATTCCGGATTTGAGTATTTGAGTTTGTCGGATATCTATATTGGTGCAATTTTTCTCTCTTCGTCCGGGGCGGTAATGGATCTTGCCATGGATGTCGCCAGCGGAATCGAAGAAATTTCCTGCCGCAATCCGGAACTCGGGCGCAGAGAATTGTGTAAATCCGGCATGCGTATCGGACGCAGTGTGGTGGGGACTATGACTACAACATTGCTTCTGGCATATTCCGGCGGATACATTACATTGATGATGATGTTTGCGGCGC
>JAZSRU010000064.1:0-15424 GCA_045538635.1 Victivallaceae bacterium | reverse complement strand
GAAGCTCCGCTTTTCAACTTCACTGCTCCCGACGGCATCCGTCATACTCTGTGGAGATTGGACGAAAAAGCAAGTGAACAGCTTTCAAAATATTTTGATACTGTCGATGTCTTCTACATTGCCGACGGTCATCACCGCAGTGCTGCCGCAGCACGCACCGCTGCAGAATGCGCTCCGAAAAACCCGAATCACACCGGCAAAGAAGATTACAATTACTTCCTCGCCGTCGCGTTTCCCGCAACTCAGCTCGCAATCATGCCCTACAACCGCGCTGTCAAAAACCTCAACGGCCACAGCAAAGATGAATTTATGAAACTCGTTTCCGAAAAATTCACCGTTACCCCCGCTGCTGACGGCAAAGCTGCCAAACAGGGCGAATTCAAAATGTATATCGATCATGCATGGTACAATGTCGCCCCGAAATTTGATATCACCAAACTCGGCGTTATCGAAAGTCTGGATGTCAGCGTCCTGCAGGATAATATTCTCGCTCCCATTCTCGGCATCGCAGATCCCCGTACCAGTCAGGATATCGACTTCATCGGCGGCATCCGCGGCACCGCCGAACTTGAAAAACTCGTCAACAGCGCAAGTCATGCCGTTGCATTCAGCATGTTTGCAACTACTGTCGATCAGCTGATGGCGATTGCAGATGCCGGCGAAATAATGCCGCCCAAATCAACATGGTTTGAACCCAAACTCCGCGACGGTCTGGTTTCACACAACTTTTAAGGTGCAATAATGGAAAACTCCCGTCTGGTTCTGGTGGATGCGTATTCGCAGATTTTCCGTGCTTTTTATGCCATAAGAGAGCTGACAAACAGCCGCGGAGAACCGATCAACGCATTGCATGGTTTTATCAAAATCATGATAAAACTGGAACGGGAGTATCCGTCAAACTCGGGAGCGGTCGTCTTTGATTGCGGCAGAGTGAATTTCAGAATGGATCTCAATCCGGAATACAAAGCGAACCGCAAACCGACTCCCGACGAGCTGAAACAACAGGTACCTTTCATCCGCGAATTTCTCGAATTGCGCGGGTGGCCGATACTTGAAGAATGTGAATACGAAGCTGATGACCTGATTGCGGCACTGGCGGTAAATTCAAATCAGGAAGTCTATTTCCTGAGTACTGACAAGGATCTGTCGCAAATCGTCAATCCCCGCATCACCCAGCTCGTTCCCGATATCAAAAGTTCTTTCTGTGAAAGAAATATTGAAAAAGTCAACGAAAAATTCGGTGTTCCCCCCGAACTCGTAGTTGATTATCTCGCACTTCTCGGCGACAGTGCCGACAATATCCCCGGAGTCCCGGGGGTCGGCAACAAAACCGCCGCAAAATGGCTTCAATCATACGGCGCACTTCTCCCGCTGCTTGAAAATGAAACATTGATAACCGATGTCAAAGTGCGCGCAAAAATATCTGAAAATAAAGAACTTATCCGCAAAAATATCAACCTTATCAAACTGCGTACCGATTTGCCGGAACGGTACCAAAATATCTCTGTATGCTGTTGCAAAAAAGCACCCGATTACGACAAACTTGATGAATTCTGCTGCCGTTACGGTCTGAATTCAATCCGCAAAGAACTTGCCGCAGAACGCCCCGCTCCGGCAGAAGAACCGCTTGAAATGATTCAGGACGACCTCTTCGGCTTTTAAATAAAGTCAGTATTTTTCTATCTTGCCTACCCCACTGAAATACAAACTCTCCGGAATAAAGACAAAAAAAATGGAGGCGTGGATCGGAGTCGAACCGATTTAAGCGATTTTGCAGACCGCTGCCTGACCGTTTGGCTACCACGCCTCAAATTGAGGAATTGCTTATAAATTACACCTGTTTCGGAAAAATTCAAGTCAGGATTATACTTTTTTTCATTTTTTTTTGATTTTATCTGTTGTTTTGCGAAAAGCATGCTATAGTAAGTCACCGAAAACACAACAACAGGACATAAAATGCTTTTCAATGAACTTTTCCCGGCAAATATCAACGGCAACCCGATCGACCGCCATTCAACAGAAGCTCTGGCTCATATTCCATATAAAACAGAACTTGAACTGAAAAACTGTGCCGTCAGACAATTATTGCAGAATGGACAGATTTCTATCGTTCCAAATGAAGTCGTCCCCTCCCCGCTGCCAAGAAAATACCGTACGACAACCAAACGCAGAGTTTTTTTCAACGGCAGAAAAGTTTTTCTGCATTTCGGCAAAAAAACTAACCCCGGAATAAATATTGCAGACTCTGCACTTGAGCCGGATGAACATTTGAAAATTTATACATTTCTGCAGAAATTTTTCTCAACGCCGGCAAATTTCAAAGCATCTTCTGCTCTTAACTACCTGATAATCCGCGGCAGTTACAGCGAACGGATTCTGATTTTCAATACCAAACGGCTCTCCGGCGATATCATCCGTATTTTAAAAAATGCGGTCAATAAACTGATTGATTTTGACAATGCGCTGCGCGGAGCATTCATCTATGTCGATGAAAGCGGCTCGGATTACTACCTTGAAGCGGAACGCCCTGCCAAAGGTGTTAATTTCAAAAAACTGTACGGAACAGATTTTCTGGCACTGAAACTCAACGGCAGGAAATTTCTCTACTCACCACTCTCTTTTTCCCAGATAAATGAATCCATACTGCCGCTGTTTTTTGATGAATTCAAAAAATACCTCACTCCGGCAGCAAATGATATTCTGATGGATATGTACTGCGGATACGGGTTATGGTCACTGACCGCCGGAGATATGTTCAAAAACGCATGGGGAGTTGAACTTGCACCTCTGTCAGTAAAATCTGCTCAATCCAACGCAAAATTCCATTTTCACGGCAAAAATTTCCGCTACGAATGCGGCTTTGTCACTTCAGAATATCTGCGAAAGACAATGCCACCCACACGCAAAGAAAATGAATGGATACTTCTTGACCCGCCGCGTCAAGGATGTGCCGCCGGGGTTCTGGAATATCTTATTTCCCGGAAAGTCAAGAAAATATTTCACCTTTTCTGTGGCGCAGATGAAATCGTGCCCGCATTGAAAATCTATCTTGCCAATAATTGCAGAATTGAGGCGCTTATACCTTTTGACTTTTTCCCGGGGACGCTCAATATTGAAATGCTGGCAGTCATTTCATGCGGATAAAATCGATCAATCTCCTGATTTGAATATCAGGAGTACTGGCACCGGCAGTTATGCCCACCTTGTGAAATGGTCCGAAATCAAAATCCTTCAGTTCATCAATGCTGTCAACAAGCACAGCCATGCAGCCGTTTTCTCCGGCTATCTGTACCAGTTTTCTGGAATTTGAACTTTTCTCCGAGCCTGCAACCAATATCAGGTCGCACTCTTTTGCCAATTCTTTTACCGCATTCTGCCGGTCAGAAGTCGCATAACAGATGCCTCCGGCATATTCACAATTTAAATATTTATCTTCCAGACACTTACGGATTTCAGTCACATCATCTGCCGACAAAGTTGTTTGAGCGACAATAACAATCCTTTCATCCGATTCAGGAAGCTTCGCAACCTCATCCGTGCTGTTTACAATGAAACATTTTCCGGCTTCTGTCCTGCCGACAGTCCCGATACATTCCGGATGCTCTCGGCTGCCGATAAAAACAACCGTTTTTCCATCGTGTGCGGCATCTTCAACGATACGGTGATTTTTCTTTACCAATAAACAACTTGCATCAAAAATGCGCAATTTTCTGCGCTGGCACTCATCTTCAACGCTGCGGCTGACGCCATGCGCGCTGAAAACAACTGCCGCGCCGTCAGGAATATCATCCACATTTTTTACAATTGCAACATTCTTTTGCTTCAACTCATTAATTACAAAAGTATTATGTACGATATCATTGTACACATACAATTTTTCTCCGCCAAGCTCAAGCAACGCATCATCCAATATCTTCAATGCGCGTTTTACACCATTGCACATACCTGAACAGCGCGCTGTTTTTATATCCATTTTGTCATTAAACTCCATTTTTTTGTAATTTATATTACATTTTATCACATTATTGCACTTTTTCAACTTGAAATATCAATAAAATCCATTATTTTAAAAGTTAAACGATTTTTTATGCAAAAAAACAACAAAGAGAGGCAACAAGCAATATGGTCGCTGCAACAACTGCTCAAAATACTGTCGGACTCGGTCTGTCCACAGGTGCAACCTATTTCCTTTATATCGGAATCATCGTTTACATCCTCGGTATTCTTTTGATCGGCTATTATGCCGGACGCAAAGTCAAAGGATTGGGAGATTTTCTGGTTGCAGGACGACGATTACCTCTCTGGATGGCGACCGGAACTCTGCTTGCCACATGGTTCGGTGCAGGTTCAAGCATGGGGGTATCCGCAACGGTATTTTCAAGCGGATTGGGTGCAGTTCTTGCCGACCCGTTCGGCGCATCATTGAGTCTGATACTCGCAGGTATTTTCATTGTCGGTTTGCTCCGCAAACTCAAGTGCCTGACTGTAACCGATATTATTGAACGCAGATTCGGCAAATGGGCAGGTATTTATGCCTCATTGTGGATGATACCGGTTTATGTCGGCTGGCTGGGGGCTCAAGTCCTCGGTATCGGTACAATTCTGAATGTCCTGCTCAATATTCCGATTCTTTACGGAGCCTTGATCGGAGCCGCAATCGTCCTGATTTACACTGTTTCCGGCGGCATGTGGGCGGTCACGCTTACTGACCTCATACAGGTTTCACTTATTATTGTCGGACTTTTCATTGTTGTTCCGCGCGCAGTAAGCATGGCTGGCGGTTATGACATGGTTTTCTCCCCCGAAAATGTCAAGGCGGCAGAATTAACTCTGCGTTACCAGGGCGGTGAAGGCGGTATTGTTTATTATATCGGACAATGGATCATTATGGGCTTTGGCTGTATGGTAGGTCAGGATCTCATCCAGCGTTCACTTTCCAGCCGCAATGAAAAAATCGCCATCTCCAGCAGTATCATATCAGGTTTTATGTATATGGCAATCGCTCTGGTACCGATCACGATCGGTTTTGCCGCCAGAATCGTCCTTGCAAAAAATAATATTACTGTTGAAACAATGGGCGGCGAAAGTGCATTGGAAAATCAAGTCCTGCCGCGTATGGCAATTCTCGCTTTAGGCAACTTGAACCCGATATTCCTGACTCTGTTCCTCAGCGCATTGATTTCTGCAATCATGAGTTCTGCTGACAGCTCACTGCTGGCGGCATCATCCCTCTTTACCAACAATGTTATCCGTTCAATCAATCCCCGCATGTCTGATGAGAAGCTTCTTATCGTAACCCGTATTATGACCGTTGCGCTGCTGGTATTGGCGACTTATATCGCATTGAATGTTCAGAGTATTTATTCTCTGATGAAAAACTGCTGGGCATCACAGCTGGTAATTGTTTTCTGGCCGGTAATTGCCGGATTATACTTCAAAAAAGCTGAAAAAAATTGCTGTTGGGCATGTATGGCAGTTTCAACTTTGGTTTGGCTCAGTTATTGCTTTATCGGCGCGGTCGGCATTGAAGGAAGTTTCACCGATATCATGGGCAGCGATGAATTTGATGTTGTGCTGACCAACGGTGCAGTTTACGGGTTCGTTGCCGGAGTCATCGCATTTTTCACCTGCTATCTCGGTGAACGCCTCACGGTCCGCATCGCCGGCAGAAGCAAAGAAGAAGAGGATGTTTGATGTTAAAATATCTGCTTGACGGACGCATAAATTACCATGCTCTGACAGCGGAATGTATCAAAATTCTTGAAAATCACGGTGTTATTCTGCTGCCGACGGAAACAGTTTACGGACTGGTGTGCCGTTTTGAGGACAAAATTGCTGAAGAAAAAATTTATCAGCTGAAACACCGCCCCGCCGAAAAAAGACTCAGCGTTTTTGTCAATGAAATCAGCAAACTTGCAGCTTACGATGTCAGAACTAATCCCCTCGTTGACAATTTGTGCCGTGAATACTGCCCGGGAGCGATAACAATTATCGCGCAGCGCGGAGAAAATTCATCTCTCGGCTTCCGCATTCCCAATCATAATTTTGTGCTTGATTTATTAAAATCCGCCCCCTTCCCCTTGTCAAGCACCAGCGCAAACCGCTCCGGCATGCCGAATGTTCTGTCTGCTGCAGAAGCTCTTGCTGAACTTGACGGGGATGTTGATCTTGTCATCGATGGCGGAACCATCCCGCCTGATTCACAAGCCTCAACAGTAGTCGATGCCCGGGGGGAAAAAGCTGTGATCCTGCGGCAGGGAGCATTGATAATCGATAATAAATTTACCATGTGAATTTGAAAAATTTTTTTCATGTGATATGTTATAAAAAATTTCCGGAAGATATTATATGGATGAAATGAAAAAAATTCTGATCGTTGATGATGAAGTTAATACCAGACTCGCCCTGGTGCGTTATCTGCGTTCCCGTTTTGCAATCAGTGAAGCAGAAAACGGCGAAGCAGCCATACGCGCCATGCAGAAAAATGATTTTGATCTGGTATTGACCGACTTGCGTATGCCCGGAGTGGACGGGATTGGCGTACTGGATGCCGCTTTGAGCAAAGCAAATCCGCCGCAATGCATAGTCCTGACTGCATACGGTTCTGTGGAAAAAGCCGTTGAAGCGGTCAAAAAAGGTGCTTTTGATTTCCTCACCAAACCGGTCAAACTGGATAAACTCGAAGCTGTGATCAACAATGCCCTCGCAGCTATCGCAGATAAAAAAATTCCGGCGGTTCAACCCGCCACGGCAAAAAACAGTTCTGCCATGCAGAAACTCGACAATATGATCGCCACTGTCGCTCCCAGCAAATCAACCGTTCTCATCACCGGAGAAAGCGGCAGCGGCAAAGAAGTTGCAGCAAAAAAACTCCACAAACTCTCCGGCCGCAAAGGACTTTTTGTTGCAGTACACTGCGCGGCATTGCCGGAAAATCTGCTTGAAAGCGAGCTTTTCGGACATGAAAAAGGTGCTTTTACCGGAGCCGAAAATCTACGCAAAGGACGATTTGAACTCGCTGACGGCGGGACTCTGTTCCTCGATGAAATCGGCGAAATCCCCCTTTCCATCCAAGTCAAACTGCTGCGCGTTCTCGAAAGCCGTACTTTTGAACGCATCGGTTCAAACGACCCGATAAACTGTGACATCAGACTGCTTGCCGCCACCAACAAAGATTTGAAAAAAATGGTTAATGAAGGAACATTCAGAGAAGATCTTTATTACCGTTTGAATGTCGTTAATCTGGAAATCCCCCCGCTGCGTGAACACAAAGAAGATATTATCAATCTCGCTCAAACCTTTGCCGCTGAATTCGCCGAAGAAAACAATAAATCTGTTCCGGCATTCTCAAGTGAAGCTATGAAAAAACTTGAAAATTATGATTTCCCCGGCAATGTGCGCGAACTGCGCAACTCAATCGAACGGCTGATCGTTTTTGACAATGACGGCATCATCGACATTGATGACCTGCCGGAAAATATACGCGATTTTGTCCCATCCGCGTCTGAAATAAAACTCCTGACCAATCAGGAGCAGAAACAATTATCATCCGACAATATCAATGAACAGCAGCATCTGCTCATACTCAAAGTTCTCGAAGAATGCGGCAACAACCGCACTCTGGCAGCCGAAAAACTCGGTATCAGCCGCAGAACATTGCAGCGCAGATTAAAGGAATACGGTATAAATGAATAACCTTTTGCATCTTTTCCCCGGCGATGAACGCATTTTCACCGAAAATTTCACAGTCCGGTACAGCGAAGTCAATAAATTCGGCAATATCAAACTGCAATCCATTTTTGATTATCTGCAGCAGGCCGCCGCAGAACATGCCAACTCACTCGGATTCGGCATGAAAGATCTCTACCAGAAAGGCATTATCTGGGTCCTGTCAAAAATGAGTATCAATATTTCCGGGACTTTCACTCCCGAACAGAAGATAACCGTCTGCACCTATCCCAGCGGCGTGGAGAGAATATTCTTCCGCCGTGAATTTGAAATCAGCGACAGCAGTACCGGCAAAATTCTGGTCAGAGCATCAAGTTTCTGGCTGCTGCTGGACGCGGCGAAACTCCGGCCGCTGCGCAGAAATATTCTGGACGGATTGCAGTTGGAAAATCCTGATCTGCCGCTCTCTGTTCAGCCCATTCCCACTCAGCCTGAAGATTTTTCAATGCAGGAAATCTTAACAACCAAAGTAAATTTTTCCCAGATGGACATCAATCAGCATTTGAACAACGCCCAATATGCCGGAATGACTGAAAATGCGATCTTTGAAAAATTGCAGAACTCATTTGCTTTTTCAGAAATCAATGTATCATTTCTTCAGGCACAGAAATATCCGGATGAAATAACTGTTTCTCTGGATGTCAGAGATGACGGCTCATTCATGCTGGCAGGCGAAAACAAAAATGCAACCTGCACAGCATTTACCGCATTCGGCAAAATAAAATGATTTCAGTTAAAATATTAAGAATTAGCCATAAGAAATTTGCATTTTTTGTATTTTAAGTGTATATTTTTACAAAATCAATAAAAATGCAAGGAATTTGAAGATTTATGAACATTTCAAGCAGTTTGGAAGATTACATCGAAGTCATATCCGAAATCATTGAAAAAAACGGACACGCTCATACCAAAGATATCGCAGAACGACTCGGTGTCAAAATGCCTTCCGCAACAAAAGCTCTGCAAAACCTCAGCGAAAAAAAACTGATTATTTATCAGCATCATGCCCCTGTTGAACTCACTCCGGAAGGTGCCGCAATCGGAGCGGTTATCAGACGCAGGCACCGCAGTTTGAAAAAGTTTTTCACCGAAATCATCCGCCTCGATGAAGATCATGCAAACCGTGTGGCTTGCGATATCGAACATGTCATCGGCGAAAAAACAACTTCCAGACTGGCATTCCTCGCGGAATGCATTTCAGAAAATCCCTCCTGCAATGAACTGCGTAAAATAATTGATGAAAAAATGTCCCGCATCGGACTTGATGGCAACAGCATCCCCATCGCTCTCGCCGAACTCGAAATCGGCGAAAGCGCCGTCATCGACCACACGACAGAAAAACTCAACGGCATCCGCAAATTTGCCGATCTCGGTCTGGTCCGCGGAACCATGCTCACTATGGAGGGCCATGCACCATTCGGAGATCTGCTGCGGATCAGAGTTATGGGCAGCAGCCTCTCCCTGCGTACCAAAGAAGCAAAGCATATCATGGTCAAAAAAACTTTTGAACTCAATAATTGAGGCGCTTTATGAAAAAAAATACTGTCAATACCTTCCGCAAAATGAAAGCTGAAGGAAAAAAAATCGTCATGATAACATCCTATGATGCCGTTACCGCCAAAATCGCCCACGAAGCCGGATGTGATCTGATTCTCGTCGGTGACTCAATGGCAAATGCCGTCCTCGGATATTCAAATACCGTCGCTCTCAGTCTCGAAGAATCCATGTTTCATGTCCAGGCTGTCCGCCGCGGTGCTCCCGATGCATTTGTTGTTGCAGATATGCCTTTTATGACCTTCCAGAACTCCTTGGAAAAAGCTGTTGACAATGCCGGAGCTTATCTTCAGAAGTGCGGCGCAGATGCAGTCAAAATAGAGGGGGGACTTTCCATTCTCCCCGTCATGCGCAAAATGGTCGAATGCGGTATCCCTGTTATGGCTCATATCGGGCTGCTGCCGCAGAAAGTCCTTACCTCCGGCGGATACAAAATCAGCGGCAAAACCGAAGATGATGCAAAACGCCTCATCGAAGAAGCAATTGCCGTTCAGGAAGCAGGTGCTTTTTCTGTCGTTCTTGAATGTATGCCGGAAAATATCGGCAAAACTATCAGCGAAGCAATAGAAATCCCGACTATCGGTATCGGCGGCGGCAGATTCTGTGACGGTCAGGTGCAGGTGATAACCGACGTTCTCGGCATCGGCGATTTCCTCCCCAAACACGCCAAACGCTATGCCGAATGCGGCAACATGATGCAGCAGGCAATCAAAAATTATGTCGATGATGTCAAAAACGGCACATTCCCCGAAGACAAAAACTGTTTCTAATATGGACTCAAAAGAACTCAAAAACGGATTTAACATCCCTGTCCTCGGATTAGGCACATGGCAATTCGGCGGACGGGAATTTCATAATCCTGAAAATAACGACTCTCTCCAGATCGAAGCCATTGAAAATGCGGTAATGAACGGTGTAACATGGATCGATACCGCTGAATATTATGCAGAAGGTTATGCTGAAACTCTTATCGGCACGGCTCTGCGCGGCGCAAAACGGAATTCATATCAGATATGTTCCAAAGTCTGGAAAACACATTTGCGCCGCGATGATGTATGGCGCGCCGCAGAAAATTCTCTCAACCGCCTGAAAACCGATCACTTCGATCTTTATCTGTACCATCAAATCGACGAAAATGTACCGCTTGAGGAAACTCTCGGTGCAATGAATGAACTTGTCGAACAGAAAATTGCACTCAATATCGGTGTCAGCAATTTCAATACGGAACGACTTGAACGCGCCATGAAAATTTCTGCCGCGCCGATAGTTGTAAATCAGGTGGAATACAGTCTGGTCTGCCGCGAACCTGAAAATGAACTTCTCGCTTTCTGTCAGGAAAATGATGTCATTCTGCAGGCATGGCGCCCATTGCAATATCTGGAAGATTGCAGTCTGACCGATGAATTATGTACAAAATACGATGTATCACTGCAGCAGCTTGCGCTTGCATGGCTTTTTGCGCAGCAGAATGTTACTGCTGTTGCCGCCATGAAGTCACACTCTCACCTGCTTGACAATATTGCAGCTGCGAATCTGAAACTTGACGAAGAAGATATCATGCTCCTGCGTGAAAATTATCCCGGACAGCGTCAAATCTCACGCGTCCCCCTGAAATAATATTTAAATTATTATACATCAACAACTTATATTCTCAACTGCAAAAATAAAAACAGCTCCGAGAGCGCAAAAACAGCAAGTCATATAAACTCATATATCAAAAACAATATTTTTTCCGGAAAAAACTATTTTCATTATCTGAACAACTCTTGTATTTGTTGCCGGAAATAATTAAGTTTATTGTGTCAGAAAATTTACAATCACAAAAATATGACAATATTATGAGATCTGAACACAAAAATATGACAGAAACTATCAGGAAAACTCTTGAAGAGATGATCCTGCGCGGCGAACTGCGCGCCCATGACCGCCTCGCCTCCAATGCTGAACTTGCAAAACTTTTCAATGTCAGCACTCTGACTGCAAACCGTGCCGTTGCTCAACTTGTAAAATCAGGTCTTGTTTATTGTAAACATGGCTGCGGCAGTTTCATTGCAGAATCGCCGCGGCGCATCATCAGCAAAAAATTTCATATCGGTATTGCTGATGTCAGATATCCCGCCTCCTCGATATGGGACAGAGTTGTCGGAATTCATGCCAAAACGAGCATTAATTTTTTTTACGACAACCATTGCGATGTGCAAATGATTGATTATGAAACTGTTCAGGATATCGAAAAATTCAAAAAAGCTTCCGCTCATCTTGACGGTTTGCTTGTTTCATACGCCTTTATTGATAAAATAACTATCGAAAATCTGAAAACATTCAACGGGCCGATCGTAATTTCAGATGTAAAACAATCATACGAAATACCGTTTCATCAAATTATACTGGATATTAAAAACGCTGTGAATCAGGCAGTAAAACTTCTGATGCAGGCTCCGCCAGAAAATGTATTCATAATTTATGAAAACGACAGCAACGGAATCAGCCGTAAAGATTGTTTCGCGAAAATTCTGCTCGCAGCCGGATATAATGCAGACAAAATAACTTATCTTTATCCGGATATTTCCAACTCAACACACACCGAAGCAAGTGCAGAACTTGCCAGAAAAATCATTCCCGAAATCAACAATACATTCATCTTTTCAACTTCAGATATTGTCAGTCTGGTACTGTTGGATATTTTCCATGAACATGGTCTGGAACCCCACCGGGATTTTCAGCTTCTCAGCTGCGATAACCTTGAATGGGTCAATCCAAACCGCAAAAAATTACCAGTTCTCACCACCATTGATCTCGTAAAGGAATACCGGGCTACAAAAGCCGCAGAACTGCTGCTCGAATGCCTGAACAAACCGGGCAAAAATGAAACCATTTCTATCAAGATTCAGGGAGAACTGACTATCCGTGATACTGCATTCAACCAACCAAAAGGAGAATATAATGAAAAATAAAACGCTGTTGAGCCTGCTGATTGTTTTTTGCGCACTGCAGGGATTTTCCGGAAACACGATTGTACCGGTTTACACCAAACAGGACCCCGGAATTTCCGTTGACGGACATTTATCCGCAGCAGACTGGAATGACATCAAACATGAATTTGTGCTGAATGGAAAAAAATTCCTCTCTCTGCTCAATGAACCATGGAAGTCAGAAAAAGATATTTCAGGTAAAGTAAAAATCGCTTACCGGCCGGAAGGGCTTTATATCGGAGCGAAAGTTACAGATGACAAATTTTTCCAAACTCAAAGCGGTATCAAAATTTATATGGGAGACCACATTGAACTGCTGCTGGACATCATGCCGGGCATCGACAATTCCCGTAATAAATTCGGAACTGGTCAATATCACATTCTGCTCAGTCCCGGCAATCTGAACAGCAAAAATCCAAAAGCTGAAGCTGCTATGGTCTGTCCCGAACGCCGCAGTATGCCCTCGGTTGTCATTGCCGCCGCAAAAACTGACAATGGCTATAACCTTGAAGCCATGATTCCCTGGCAGGAACTCGGTTTTGACAAATCTCCCACAGCTCAAGAGAAAAAAGTCATTGCACTGGATGTTGTAATTTCTGATACCGATTCCCCTGCAGTCCGTCAGGATAAAATCCTTTTTGCCGGTAATCTTCCGTGGGATATCAACCGCAAACGCTTGCTTAAAGCCGTATTTACAGATGCGAAAGGCACTGTTCCTGACAATCTCATTAACACAGATTCCATTGCCGTCAGTACAAAAGCTGTTGTCATCAAGTCCAATGAAAAAAATGAATATTCTTTCACACTCGGCGATATTCCCACAAATATCATTCCCGTCCTGAAAATAAAAGCTCACAATGAAACCAAAAGCAAATGGTACAGCGGCTATGCTGCATTTTTGCACGCTTATGTCAATGGAAAAGCTGTAACTGCTGAAAAGCTGCTGGATAAACCAGCCATGGCAACATTGAAAAGCGGCAGACAAACCCGCATTATGTCAAATAAACATGCAATGCTTCTCCCCTATGTCCCCAACTTCAGCAAAGTTCCGAAATTCAGGCAGGTTCATTATCCGTTCCGCGATGAAATGAATATGGCAGAATTCCGTTTTTCTCTTGACGGATTAGCAAAAAAAGGAAAAAATACAATCACTTTTGCAGTTACAAGTCCAAGCAACAAAAATTCAGTCCTGCTGGACAGTGTATCTATTGAGTTCAGTTCAAAAACCGCAGCAAAAACTCTGCGCCCCGCTCCAACCGGAAAAATCCCGACTTTTGAACCGGAAAAAAACTTCAGATCTGACTATAAAATAACTGAAACCGGAACTGACAAAATCAAGTTTACCGCCAACGGTCAGAATTATCTGCTCGAAAGCCGCTTCTCCACACCGGACGGCAAATATGCTTCTGCCGGTAATACTTTCTTCAAACTTGACCGCAAAATCATCAAAAAAGATGAATTATTCATTGTCTGTGATACTTTCACAAACCTGACTGACAAAGATCTGCCTCTGATGCAATATTACGATGCAGCTCCTGTCAAAGGAAATAATCCCGAATTTTATATCGCAGGTTTGAAAGCTTCTCCGAACTTCACAGATTATGCAGGCAATCAGAACAGATCAGCTTTTATGACTGCTGACCAGAAAGGTATCGGGCTTTATCCATTATCCGATGTATTTATGGTTCATGCCGAAATAAACATCAAAGACGGCAGAAAAATCGGAATGTCCGACCGTTGCCTCGTCCTGCCGCCCAAATCTTCCATCACTACTGAACTCGCAGTTGTTCCGACCGGAGATGCAAATTATTTCACCTTCGTAAATATCATCCGCCGTGAACTTGATATGAATTATGAAGTCCCCGGGCCTCTCGTTCCATTCTTTGACTGGTGGGTTTGGTATTGGGAAAAAGGTCCCAAAGGCAATAAAGATATCATGAGAAATTTCCTGAAATACCGTGATGCAAATCTCGTCTGGGCCGGATATTACCTCTGGGGCGCCACAATCGTTGAAAATAACAAACTCTACAAACGCGAAAAAAAACATGAACTCGCACAGCTTGCCAAAGAACTTGCCCCGGACTGCAAACGAGCCGGTTATTATCACTGCTATATCTCCCGTAATGTGCCGGAAGGCAAATATGCCGATGCTGCCGTCCTTGACATCAATGGCAAAATTGCCACTTACGGCAACAAATCTCTGACACTCTACATCCCGACACTCTCAAATTCTTACGGCAAAGATTGCAATAAAACCCTCGATTTCATGCTCAATGAATTCAAAAATGAAATGGAATACTTCTACTGGGACGAATTCAATGTCAGCAAAGCTCATTACAGCTACAATGATAAATACTGGGACGGCTACTCCGGAGATATTGATACCAAAACAGGTAAACTCATACGCAAAAAATCGTCAATGGTTCTCCTTTCCATGCCATGGCGCCTCGCCACCGTGCGCAAAATCAAAAAAGCAATGCCCATGAATATGCTTATGATCAATGGTTCTTTCCCATACGGCAGGGAAATGCGCAAAGAAAAACTTATCTGCTTTACAGAAATGGCCCAACCGACCAATGCCGTTAAAGTTCATTTTTCAACCCCTGTCGGTCTTGGAGATCACTTCACCGATGATACAGAACTTGCCTGTTACAAACAAATGCTGGAATGGCTGGATTACGGTCTGCTGTATTACTGGTACTCTCCCAGAGCCAAAATGACTCATCACACTCTGACTCGTTACATGTTCCCAACTACTCCGATCCAGCTCGGTCAAGGCTACATCTTCGGCAAAGAACGAATTCTCACCAAAGTCAGCGGATACTGGGGCTGGGGGGATAATTCAAAACATGAAGTCCATGTCTTCGATGCCAACGGTTGGGAGAAAACCGATTTCAAAGCTCCGACACGCATCATCAACGGCAAAACTTATACAGAACTCCGTTTGCCTGAAAACTATTCAGCCGCAATCATCAGACATTAACCCTCAACAGAAAGGATAAAATATGAAAAAATCATTCACTTTAATTGAACTGCTCGTTGTTATTGCACAATATTACTGCAAAAAACTCTTGAACCTGACCCAACATAAATTCTCTTTCGAACGGCACAAAACGACCCTGTCACCCAATATCCCGCTTTTCTTTGAAAGTGAAAGGGGGTTTGGGGGA
>JAZSRU010000160.1:0-1675 GCA_045538635.1 Victivallaceae bacterium | reverse complement strand
ACAAAACGGGGATGGACATCCCCTTGCGGGGGTTCGGGGGATGCAATCAATCCCCCGAAAAAAAAAGGCGGGTGGAACGCAGGGGCGCAGACAGCCCCCCGAAAAAAAGGGTGCAATCAGCCTCATGAAATATTTTTTCTCAATGGGACAGAGTGTTTAATCAATCGATACGGAGTTCGACTACGACGGGATCGTGGTCGGATGGGAATTGACCGTTGATTCTGGTATTGTCGGTTTTGTGCGATAGAACTTTGAATTCATCGGACACAAAAATATAATCAATCGGTTCGTTTGATTTGACTCTGCCGTAATTTGTGTAAGTTTGATTCGGTCCCTGATGAGGTGTTTGTGAAATTGTTTTTGAATCATTGAGGAGAGTGATCGCAGTACGGTAAACATCGGATTGCGGAGTTGCATTGAAATCTCCTGACATGATGAGCGGCAGACCGGCAGCATTTTTCTTGGCATGTTCAACCAGAAGTTTGACTCCGTTGGTACGGGCAAGTGAACTTACATGGTCCAAATGGGTGTTGTAGTAAACAAATTTTCTGCCGCTTGTACGGTCAAAGAAAATACCCCATGTGGCAATACGCGGACATGCACTTTTCCATGATCTGTAACCGGGAACATCAGGTTTTTCAGAGAGTCCGAAAGTTCCGCTTTTGATAACTTCAAAGCGTTTTTTGTTGTAGATGATGGCAGAAAATTCGCCTTTGTCTTTGAAATCATCTCTGCCGACACCGATGAATGCATAATCGGTGTCTTTGGTCAAGTCTGCAAGCTGATGACTGAATGCTTCCTGTACGCCGAAAATGTCAAGTTTATTCTGTTTGATGACGGCACGGCAGCGGTCCTTGCGTTCATCCCAGCTGTTCGGAGTGCCGTCCATAGGGCAGCGGATGTTGAAAGTTGCGAGCATGATGTTGTCTTTTTTGCAGGAAGTTGAAAGACATCCGCAGAACAAAAGAGCCATGAAAACTGCCGCCGGAATGAATAAAATTGTACGCATAAAATAATTCCTTATATTTTTTTAAATGCCTGCTTTTTATAAATGGGAGTAAAACTTCCTATAAAGATAACCTTTAAAAAGCAAAAAGCAAATCAAATAGAAAAAATAAAGTAAAAAGTCTTGAAAAAAGGATATTGAAACAGTTGATTTTGTAAAGTAAATGTGTATATTAAGAAATAATATAAATAAAAAACTTTTTCTTTGAAAGGTATGAAAATGAGAGTTTATGCAACTGATTTCGGCGCAATCGGCGACGGTATCACCAAAAATACAAAAGCTGTTGCTGACGCTTTGGCATATTTGAAATCAAACGGCGGCGGCGAGTTGATTTTTCCAAAGGGTGAATATATTTCCGGCTGTATCAAACTTATTGATAATTTGACTCTTGTCATGGAGGAGGGGGCTGTCTTAAAGGCATCCGGAGATATTGCAGATCATTATTTCGATGAAAAATACGAAAATTATTGGCTTCATTACTATTTTATTTACGGTTATGAGGTAAAAAATATTCATATTACAGGACCGGGAACAATTGACGGCAGCGGCATAAATTATTGGAGCAGAAAATACCGGAGCGGTGCAGATTTCGGAAAACGCCCCGATAGACCGATTTTATTAATTGATGTTCCTGAAGCTGATGTTCGCCGTTCGGTGATGATTTAGCTT
>JAZSRU010000058.1:0-5195 GCA_045538635.1 Victivallaceae bacterium | reverse complement strand
TCATCTCTCCTTAACTGCTGTATATAATGCGATCTCCGGTTGGGGATTATCAATATTTCTGCGACGAGTCAATGCTTGAAGCTCTTCACGCAATATTTGATTTATATCTTTTTCGCCCAATTCCAAACCCGGCAGACAGTTGCCGTCCAGATTACTATGCAAGTTCAAAATCCGGCGAATCAGAGCCCGGTCATTCTTGCGAATCAAAGAATCTGCCAAATTCAGAAGGGCTTTAGTTTCCTCATTCAAAGCATTGTTTTGTTTGATTTCCCGGATTGCCTTTAATGCTGCTGTTCTTTTTTTGTTCCCATCTCCGGCAGTCATCATTTTCTGCGTAAATTCGCTATATTTTGCCATGGCTCTGAAACGATAATTTTCAATATCTTCTTCAGAAAGAGCAGTGGCAATCGCATCAGGCGAACATTTCAAATGTTCAAGCATTTCCAAGCAATGAACATCCCGGGTGACATCGCCTTCCATAATCAAATTCAAGCCATGATGTCTGGAGGGGTGTTTAACAACACAGCAAAATTCGGATGAATCGCCACTCCTGCCGCAACCAATACCCGATGGCTGCTTGGCTATCCAATTGTAGAACTCCGGTTGTTCCTGCTGAAATTTACGTAATTCAGCTGCATAAGGCTCCAGCGGTGAAAGTTCGCCTTCCACAAGTGATTTCAAAGATTCCGGATCAGTTCCATAACTGGACACCTCTTCCATCGTTGTAAATATCTGGCTGTCTTCGCCAAAGAGAGCATGAAATGCCTGAAGTTTGGAATGAGCTTTGTTAATCAGCTCTATTTGCTGATCACCCTCTGCTGTCGGCATAAAGTTGAATACATGAACAAAATCTTCTTTTGAACCAATGCGATTTACCCGACCGATCCGTTGCATCAAACGGGTTGAATTCCACGGCGTATCGTAATTGAGTATCACATTTGCCCGATGAAGATTGACTCCTTCGGCAAGAACTTCAGTTGTAATAAGCACGTTGTAATCATCTTTTTGCTCTTCCGGGGGGAAATTTGCATCAAAATTTTCCGTGATAGTCTTGCTTAACTTGTCTCTGTTAGCCGCAGTGATTGCCAACACTCTGTATCCGGCATTTTCCAAAGAATCTTTCAAAAGTTCTACCGTATCTATCGCTTCAGTAAAGATGATCAACTTTGGCGTATCAAACTGATGCGGATTATTTACTTCAGGATTAAACAGACTGTGCTGCAGTTCATTCAGGAAGACTTGCAATTTAGGGTCAAAACCACCGACCTTACTCCAACGGTCACATAAATTGGTGATTTTTCGCAAATCTTCTGTCAGATTCTCTCTGTATGCTGGAGAGAACGCCGAAGCCTTATACTCATAATTATTGCCACCTTTGCGAGCAATCAGTTCTCTTAAATCCTCGTAACACTGACGGCGGGTAGTATTTTTCTTCTCCTGATCAAGTTCCGCGTTGACATCAATATCCGGGCATATAAATACACAGTCATCGTTCAGCATATCGACCATATTCTGCGTGTAACGTTTCAAATTGATTAACGATGCCCGGAATGCGGCAAAACTGCTTTCCAAACGTTTAACCAGTAAAATCTGCATAATTTTAGCCAAACGTCGCGATGTTCCTTCCGGAGTCAAATTACGCACCTGATACCTTTTCCGATCTTCAGGAGAAGTGAGATATTCAATGGCTCTGTAACGCTCATAGGTCAGACCTGTTTCATCAAAAATAAACTCTCCTGAATGCGGATCTGTCGGAGCGATCAGATTCATAGTATCGAAGAATAGTCGTGACAGCTTGTCATTCAAGGTATATTTCAATGAATGAGGTCCTCTGATTTCCGGAAAATGAAGATCATTGGTGTCTGAACTGTAATGTGCCCGGATGTCGGTTCTTGTTCTGCGCACCAACAGTTGATCCAAAACGCGCTGCCGAATATCCAATGACAAATCTTTGATAGCCTGATAGTCTTTGTTTTTCTTTGCGTTCAAAAACTCTTTTTGCTTACTTGAAAAATAAGTATCAAGCTTTCTGCCATCAATTGTTTCAAGAGTAGTATTTTGTGGTTCACGCTGAAATAAAAATATTTGATTTTTCAGGTCTTTGGGAGAGTTGTTTTGCGGTGTTGCTGACAGCAAAACAACATAAGGCTGCGGATAAATCTGATCAATCAAGTCGTCCATCGCCTTGTACATCTGCGTTTCAGAATTTCGGAACTTATGGCTTTCATCAATCAAAATAAGACCGTATTGCTTTTTGTCAAGCACTAAAGTTTCGTTTTCTTCTTCATCAGCAGGTGCATCTGGCAACTCTGCATCAAATTCCGTAAAACCAACGACTTTCCCGGTAGTGATAATTGTGATATGATTTTTTAAACGCCCATCACTGTTCTGATCAAATAAAGCGATGGTCTTTTCCCATGCCTCTTTTACTGCCGGAGGAGTGACAATCAAAATGTCTTTGTTTCTACCATCTAAATCAGGGAAATTGAAAAATTTATTTGCCAACAGCATCGCAACAACGGTTTTACCAAGTCCCACAACATCTGCCAGAATAAAACCATTGTGCTCCCGCATAATTGCAAAACCACGATTTACGGCATCAATCTGATACTCCAATCGTTTGAAATCTGGGATATCAGGGATAAAATTGGTTTCAGGGTCTTCCGCATCTACACCAAACACGCCTTGAAGATACTTTATATAAACAGCATATGGAGTTAACCCGAATGATTCTGCTTTTACCTTGCGTCCGAGAGGAGATTGCTCAAGTATTTCTTTTTTGAAGATATGTTCCCAAGGAACGCTTTGTTCCCATTTTTCCTCAAACCAGCCAACATGGCCTTTGAAGGTACTGTCTGCATTCGGACGAGCACCCACAATGGTTGAATTAGTTTCCAGATAAGACAACTCGGTATTATCAACCAAGCCGCGGTGTGTAAAATTTGCACTGCCAATGATGCCAACAGAATTACTCCCTCTAAAAATGTAACATTTGGCATGAAGAAATTGTTTCGGAGTCACATTTTGTCCATACACCCGAATTTGTATTGCCGAATCATTATCTGTGCAATATTGCAATAACAGTCTGATAACCGGTTTATATTCATCCTTCAAGTCATCAATATCAAGCTTGATGTAATCATCCGGGAAACGACGAATGGCTTCAACTCTCTCTGGTGCGATTTGATACTGCCGTGCGACAGGCTCTTCACCAATAATCATCCGCAACCTTCCGCCTCTGGCAAAGAAGTTTTCAAACTCTTTGTGCAGCAATGCCATACCGGGAATATCCCAATACCCCGTTGCAATGCAAAGTTCACGGCATTCTGGAGAAAGCAAGTGATATTTGATACAATCAGCCAATGTCTGTCCCGCTGAATTATCAATCAAAATATTTTTACTCCACATTGTTGTTCTCCTGAATGATGAGTAATTGACACAAATCCTCGGTAATATACTGCATAGAGTTGTATTTTTCAAGTTAAAACTTCGTTTTAATGACTTTTTTCTGATGGTCACGGCGGAGAGATTTGGAGGCAACATATCCACAAGATTTTTTTGTTTATCTTCACGAACAGGGGGATGTTTTTGTACAATTTGTCAGGGGACTTATCTTTACTCAGAAGTGGTGAGGGATGAAGTTAAAATGATAACCAGTACATCAGTTCGAAATACAAACGATTTTCGGGACACTTTTTTGACGCTTTTTAAGGTAAAATCAGTCTCCCCGGGGAGACAAAAAGTGTATTTTTCATTTTGAAAAAAGCGATACTCTCTAAAAATGAACAATACGGATTTTGGTTATCTGTAGCGGGATTCGGTAACGGTTTACTGTAAAAGAGATCAAAAAACTCCTGATGTTGTACGAATGTATGTTTTTACAGTTAAACCAAATATAATAATTTCATTTTTTCATAAAAAAGTAACACTGTTTTTTTTGACAGATCACAACAGCCTTGCTTTGGGAAAACAATTTATACTCAATGGATGAAACCAAAAACATACCTCTGGTATTGCTTTACAAAATCAGCATGTAAACAGTAAAAAAAAGACCAGTGGAGAATGCTCTCCACCGGGATGCGATGATAACTTTGCCGTGTGCATCACTTCCGGCAAAGTCCCGTGTCGGGGCTCGGCATGGTGTTGCGAGTGCCGTTAACTCCATAACGCAGGGCGGTGTCCGTCCAGACCGAAACAGCTGGTCAACTGACGGTACGAAGTATCCACCCTGCCGGGGGTGTACTTTTTAATGGTTTCGGTAAAAGCGTTGAGCAGTGAATATCTTGTCGGTTCAGAAAACTCTTCATGTCTTGGGTTCTTAAACTCCCTGAAGACCGGTACAATGTCGCTGCTGTTGATCGCTCCCAATTCAGCGGCTCTGACGATACGGCTGCGGGCTTCATCATCGTTTTTCAAATAGATGATCTTCAAATCTTCGCAGACGGTTTCCAGTATCAGAAACTCATTTTCAAGCTCGGTCATCGCCACGTCCACCAGTTCGGTCAGTTCAATGCGTGAGGTATGACGGCGTTTGATAACTGTTGTCCCGCCGAAAGCGAGATTGCTGCACACCGTCACGCTGATACCGGCAGAGAGTCCGACCGCGAAACTCTTATCGTGACTGTTCCGCAAACCGATGCACCGTGACCAGTCGGTACAGCTGGTCTTATTGATCCGCATTACTCCGAACATTTTCTGACCTTCACGAGCGAGACCAAAGTTCTCATCGAGGATCTGCCAGTTATGCGCCTTGACTACGTCCGTAACTGCGTCGATCACTTCCATGTGGGGAACCGGCTTCCAGCTTTCAGTTCCTGCAGGGGTCTGCACCAGAGCGATCTCATCACGGCTGACAAACTTTCCGTCGCACATCATCAATCCCATGCTATCACCTCCATTTCTTGCAGCGGTCAGCATAGGGGCATTCGCCGCAGCTGAATCCGGTCTCATTGGGATAGAAGTTGCCGCTGTTAACGCTTCTTTCGATCTGGTTCGCCAGAGATACAAAGCGGTTCAGCTCATCATCGGTACGCAGAGTGTAATGATTGTTGACTGTGGGTACAACGGCAGCTTTTTCCGGGGCTCCTTTGCGATCTTGTCCTCCAGCGCCCCCATGGGCAGCGGGGGATAAAGGACGTCGCCGGGAATGTCCGGCGCGGGGGGTACTCTGCCGCCGCAGGCGGCGATGATATCCT
>JAZSRU010000039.1:0-8734 GCA_045538635.1 Victivallaceae bacterium | reverse complement strand
TAAGGGGTTGGGTTTATTTACACGGCATAGCCGCAATGAGAGCGGCGGGGGGGATGTCCATCCCCGCTTTATTACACGGCATAGCCGTAATGAGAGCGGCAGGGACATGGCGGACAATGTGGGAGTTTTGGGAGTTTTGGGGGGTTGCCCGTGACTGCACTGCAGTCAAGCTGACAGATGCGCTGACGCCTGAAATGAGCATAGTACATGAGTCTGTTCGGAGCATCAGCTCCGCAGATTTTTGTTTGACTGCAGTGCAGTCAGCTGTACTTTTTCTCAAACTTCCCACTATTCTCAATCCTCTCAAACTTCTCATTTTATGCGGCACGCGTTGTTCAGGCGGCTCCGCACCCGCGCCAGCGTGTCAACTTCCGATAATGTATATTATCGGAAGTTTCACATTAATTGAGCTTTTGGTCGTGATTGCAATAATTGCAATTCTTGCGGGTATGCTTTTGCCTGCATTGAACAGTGCGCGTGAAAGAAGCCGTCAGGCAAAATGCACCAGTAACCTCAAAAGTCTCGGAATGTTTGAAGCTATGTATTCAGCCGATTTTGAAGATTGGGTCTTGCCGATAGAATTAGGCGCAAATGAAGCTGATCGCTGGGGCGCGGTTATGGCACGGCAGGGATATTTCGGCGGGCCGAGTGCAGATACTGTGGCTCAGGCTGACCGTCCTGAATTTTATCCGCCTGTCATGAATTGTCCATCACAAACAGTTCCGATTTTGCGCAGCGGAGTATCTTATCCCAAAGTCTATCTCGGTGTCGGTCAGACATATCATTATGCTAAAAATCCGAACTGCGGCAGTCTTGTAGCTTCTATGGCAACCAATTACCCCATGCTCCGTATGGGCAAAATCAAAACTCCGTCAAGCATGATGAGTCTGATGGATTATGTCCGTCCCAACGGTAATTCAAGTTATTTCGCCTCCGGGGATTCAACTCACATGGGACATGCTGATTTCAAAGGCCGCCATGCCGGTAATTTCAATATTCTCTACATGGATGGCCATTGCGGCAAAATCACAACCAAATGGCTCAAAACAGAAGATGGCGGTCATACAGATACAACTGCTGCTGATGTTGAATTCTGGACAGGCGGCATGAAATAATTTACTGCGTATATTTACGGAAAAATTGTATGAAAAAACTTTATTGTGTCTTATTGGCGGTATTGTCATGGATACCGTGTATGGCTGCTGCAGAAATTGAATTGGCAAAAGATGGTAAAACTTCATATACCATCGTTACTGCCGATAAGCCGACCCAGCTGGAAAAACTTGCGGCATCTGATTTGCAATATTTTCTGAAACAGGTGACAGGCGCGGATTTTAAGATTGCACCTCAATCCAAATCTCCCGGCAGCAAACGGATTTTCGTCGGAATGATCGGTCAGGCCGGGAAACTTGCCGCACCGCATAAACTTGAAGATCAGAATGCCGTTATTCAATGTGCCGGAGAGGATATTTATCTTTTCGGCAAAGGCAAACAAGGGACACTTTATGCCGCATATGAATTTATTGAAAAATATCTCGGCTGCCGTTTTCTTGACGCTCAAGGTTTTACCTATTCCCCCAAAAAAACAAAATTGACGATCCCGACGGAAACCCGGGTCATTTGTTATGCTTTTCCCGTCCGTTCATTGATGACTTATATCTATCCTGACCGGGAAAAAGCCGCATTGTTTTTCCTCCGCAACCGTCAGAATTTTGATATTCAGGGACAGTATAACAAAAACGGAAATGTTTATAAACTTCTGCTGCCGCATCACGGAATACCGATGTTTATTCCGCCCTATAAATACGAAAAAAGAATTGTCAAACATCTTCATCCGCCGGTTTGGCTGCGCAATAAAGCATATTTTGAAACCAATCCTGAATATTTCTCCATGGATGAAAAAGGCAAACGCGTTCCCGACCGCCATTTGTGCTTCACCAATCCGGAACTGCAAAAAGAGTTGACTGCTAATATTTTGCGATTTTACAATGAAGCAAAAAATAAACCAGCCAACGCCGGACGGGTTTTGCTTTTGAATATCAGCTCATATGACAAAGCCTACAAACTTTGTTACTGCCCGAAATGTACGGAAATTCAAAAAAAATACAATTCTCCGGGAGCCACATTGATCCTGTATCTGATCGATTTGGCGAAAAAATATCCTGAAATCCAGTTCTTCACAGATGCTTATCAGCGCAGTCTGACTCAAATCCCGCCGACACTCAAAGAGAAATTGCCGAATAATCTGATAGTCAATATCGCTCCCATAAATGCACATTTCTCTCATTCATGGGCGGCAACTTCGCTGAACCGTCTGACCCGTGACGATATCATCAACTGGAGCAAGCTTACCAAAAGAGTTCTGCTGTGGTATTATCCCAATCCGTATATCCGTGACGGCCGTTTTATCGCGGACCCGGCGGTTGCAGTTGAACGCATTGCCAGAGATATCCGTTTTTTGCGTGACTGCGGCATTGAAGGAACATTTTTTGAACATGATTCCGGCGGGTTGAATGAGCATACCAATTTTGCCGCTCTGCAAAGTTATGTGATGCTGAAATTGTTTCAGGATCCCGACCTTGACCACAATAAACTTGCAAAAGAGTTTATTACGCTTTATTACGGAAAAGCCGCGGATGCCGTTCAGCGGTATTACAATGAGCTTGATCTGGCTCATCGCAAATTTACTGCATCGGGTAAAACATGGAATCACTCTTATTCCCACCATTATCTTACCATAGAGCAGCTGAAATCATGGAACGAACTGCTGGAAAATGCACAGAAAAGAGTCGAAGGCGAACATGCTTTCCACCTCCGTTTGCTGCGTATCGGTCTGGATGCTGCGATCGTTGAATATTTGAGATTGGATTTTGACAGAGAACTTTTTGATGAATGCAAAAACCGTATGCGGGCAACAATTAAAGAACTTGAATCAAAACGGCAGGTGCGTAAAGTTCGCCGTCAGAGTTTCGCTCAAAGATTTGAAAAGTGGATATCTGATATTGAAAACAGCCGTAAAGCTAAACCTTTGCCTGCTGAATTGAAGAAATTTGACAGCAAAAATATCGTTGTTATTGAACCCGAATTGAAAAAATATGCAAGCCGTTTCCTGAAAGCCGACGGGCTTGCCAATTACGGGATGGCATTAAGCACTCATCTGCCTGATATCGGCAATTTCATTGCTTCGATCACCAAAGCAGGCGGCAGCAAGACTTTTGACATGAATATACCGGCTGTGAAAATCGCACGGAACGATTATGCCGTTTATAAATTTTCCGCAGTCAAACTTACTCCTGATTCGGCGGTGAAAATAATGAATGCTTTTTCAATTCCGATCGGTAAAGTCACCAATTACGATGATTTGAAATCTTTGAGTGCGGAATGGGATGTTTATCTCTCATTGCGTTATGACAGCCGCTTCCGCAATATTTACTGCGACAGGGTTTTCCTGGTAAAAAGTGAGAAATAAAATGTCGATGGTTGTATTTTATCTGAAGGATTTTCTCGAAAATGATGCAGAAGCCGCATTTCGCAACTGTTTTGCGGCGGCAGGGAAAGTTAATGGCCCGGTAAAAATCGTGATTGCGCCGGGAGAATATGCTTTGGCTCCGCTTGAACCGATAGAACTTTTTTCCGATTTGACCATTGAGGCGAAGGGGGCGAAGTTTCTCTGGGGGCGGCAATGGACAGGAGCAGTTCACCGTGATATGTTCAAAGGTGTCGATATTTGTAATTTCAGTTGGACGGGAGGTTTTTTTGAAGGGCATGTTTTTGATGTGCCGCCCGCAGTTCCGACATGGGCGCCGGAATGCTGCGCCCGCTGTATCGTTATTGAAACGACTGAAAACGGCAAAACTGAAAATCTGCATTTTGAAAATATTGAAGGTTTTGACTGCTCCGGCAGTGTAGTTTCAGTTTACGGTTATCTGCGGGCTGACAAGCAGAACCGTGCCTGTAATATTGATGTCCGCAACTGCCGTTTCAAACGGTGCGGCAAATTCATGTGGGATTACGGGTATTTGTGGGAAAAACTGGTCTTTGCTGATTTGTTCACACCTGCGGAAGCTGCTCTCGGAGAGCGTTATGCTTCTCCGCAAAACCGTTCAGGTGCAGTCCGTTTTCACGGCGACTGCATAAGTGTTGAGGCTATGCCTGCTTTTAAAAAAGAGGAACGGCATCCTTTTGACACGATTGCTTTTTTCGGCAGGGATTTGCCGGTGGAAATACAGCGCGGCAAATGTTATTTTCTGCTCGGAGAAGATAATGGAAAAGTTTATTTCTCTGATGTTCCGGGCGGCAGGCCGGTTAAAACTTCTGCTGCAATGCATGATGGTATGTATCTTTTCCGCAATATGTTCAGTGTTTTTCATTGGGATTACGCGCCGGCAAATCAGGGTCCCGGTAAAGGCAGTCTGGATTTGGTCTGCTGCAATAAACTCAATGTCACTGACTGCGAACTCGGAGCAAACGGCGATGCCATGCATATTCATACTTCAAGTGATGTCGTTTTTTGCAGAAATTTGATCAGCAGCGCCAGAATGGGGGCATTTTTTCTCGCCTTCAACTGCGACCATGCGGATATTTATGACAATACTGTTTATGGAACAAACGGCTCGCGCGTGCTGACGGTTGAACGCGGATGCCGCGATGTGAAAATCCATCATAATACTTTCAGCGGCGGGGGCAGGGGATGCTGGTTCAATCAGAACGATAATATAATCGTTGAAGATAATATTTTCAGAAATAATGTTCAAAAAGGTATTCAGAAAATCGGCACTGGTCGCCGTTCACCTTTCAGCGGCGCATTTGAGCAGTATCCGGAAATTTATTTTACCCATGCACTCAAAAGTTACAGCAATATCATTATGCGCAATAATTTGATAGAATCAACTCTCAATAATACTCAACCCGCAATCCTTTTTGAGGAAAACGGTTCGGGAATCATCCTTGAGGATAATATTTTGCAGGGAACTTCAAGAGAGATTGCCATCGGGGAAAATGCCGAAGTGCAGTACCGCCGCAACAGCGGAGTTTCGGAATATAATCAAAAATCAGTTGCAGAACCGCTGTAATAGTCAAACGGGAGTTTTTTATGGCAGGCATCATTATAAATGAAGACTTTGAAAATTTCATGGCGTCAAGACCGATGGACAAAATGACTGAAGCCGGTCTGAAAGAACAGATAGACAATTACGCCCGCAAACAGGTCGAAATGATTGTTTTTTGCGGCAACGGTATGCGGGCGATGTTTGACAGTCATGTTTTTGAACCTCTGTGGAAAGATATGGAGGAACTTCCCGACGGTCGTCTGATGTACCGCGGAGTTGAAGTTACCAATGACCCATTGCCGGTCAAAAATAATGCGATGAACTGCAAGCGTCTTTATGAAAATAATCAGAATCCGTTTAAAACAAGGATTGATTATGCCCGCTCCAAAGGTATAAAAGCCGGTGCAAGTATGCGCATGAATGATGTGCATTGGGCTTTGAAAGAGGAATTTCTCATGCACAGTGACTTCTGGCGTGAACATCCGGAATACCGCCGTGCGGCATATCAGCCGACATGGACGGGACAGGCATTGGATTATGCTGTCCCGGAAGTGCGGGAGCGTGCGCTGGCATTGATACATGAATATCTTGAACGGTTTGATTTTGATGCGATCGAGGTCGATTGGATGCGGACTCCGCCGCATTTCAAACCGGGTTTTGAAGCACATGGATTGCAAATTTTGAATGATTTTATGTGTCAGGTGCGCTGTATTGCCGACGAGGCTGCGGCAAAATCGGGCCACAGCGTTGATGTGCTTGTGCGTGTACCGACTGACCCTGACTGCGCCCGCCGTCACGGATTTGATGTTGTGCGCTGGGTGAAAGAAAAATGGGTATCTCATGTCACAGTGACCAATTATTACGCAACGACTGACTTTGACCCGCCGCTGGAATTGTGGCGTACTCTTTTGGGCAGTGAAGTATCGCTGGCGGCAGGCATGGATATAAACTGCCGTCAGAACTTCAATGTTCCGCTGGGTTTCCGCAATACGGCTGAAATCATCAAAGGTTATGCGGCATCATTTCTGTATCGCGGTGCGGATAAACTGTATTTTTTCAATCATATGGACGGCAACAAAAGCTGTATGTATGATTTTGACCAGTTTCAAAATGTCCTTGATTGTGCGGGAAGTCTTGAAACCGTTGAACCGCAGAAACGCCGTCATGTTGTTACATTCAATGATATGAATGCGCCGGGAACTCCGTTCAAAGGACCGCTTCTGCCGCTTCAGGTTGACCGTTACAATGCTGAAATCAGAATCAATACTGGCGGCGGTACCGCCGATAGAAATGCAGTCATTATTTTTGCGGCGGATAAACTCAATGATGCCGTGAAAGTTCGATTGAATACTGTTTGTTGCAGCCGTTGCGATATGCCTGATGCTTATGAAAAACCGCTCGCAGACGGGGTGTTTTGTGCATGGCAGATACCGGCAAATGTACTGCATGACGGCGATAATGTCATAGAGATTGAGTCGCGCAGTGAAAATATTTTCATAAATTGGTGCGAGATAATGATTCAGCCGGAATAATACAGGATGATTGATGCAGATTTTTACTGCTTGCCTGAAATGATGGAGTTTGAATTATGAAAAAAGATGTGCCGGATTCAATGCTGGTTTTTGCCGGAGGGAAAAAAGCTCCTGCGTCAGAGGATAAATATGCATCTGTAAAAATCAATGGCAGGACTGATAAATCACCTTTTTCATATCAACCCGGAGAGGAAATGATATTTTCATTTGATGTTGATTTCGGGAAAGTTAAGCCGGGGAAATGGTTTCTTGTTTATGAACGCAATGGAGATGACCTCAAAACGTTCAGCGGCACAAGTCCGGCAGATAAGCCTCTGACAGTGAAAACTTCTATCGACCGTTCCGGCTTTGTCAATGTCAATGTTTATCTCGTTAATGGCAGGGGGAAAAGGCTCACCCGTCTTGATTACCGCAATAAACAAGCTCCCATCGGCTTTTTTGCAGGAGCGGGCGTAAATGTTGAAACTCTCTCTGACTGCGGAGAACCTGAAGACTTTGATGAATTCTGGGCGAAACAGAAAAAAAGACTTGCTCAATGTCCGTTTAAAGATAAAACAGAAAAAATTCCCGTAAAAAAACTTCCGCAAGGCACCGTCTATGCCGTAAGCATTCCAGCGCCCGGCCCCCGTCCGGCGACCGGGTATATGACTGTTCCGGCAGATGCGAAAGAAAAATCTCTGCCGATTCTGATGACTTTCAACGGTTATGGGATGCTGCCTCAACTGCCGCCGGAAGAGATCACTCCGGATTGTCTGCATCTGCATATCAATGCTCATGGGCAGAAACTCGGACAGGATGATGCTTATTATGAAGAATTTTTTAAATCGATCTGCATAAATGATTGTGCTTATGCTTACGATCCGGAGTCAAATAAAGACCCTGAAAAATGTTATTTCAACGGTATGGTCATGCGTGTTTTGCGTGCGCTGGAATATTTGAAAAGCTGTCCTGAGTGGGACGGCAGAAATATTACTGCGTCAGGCAACAGTCAGGGGGGACTTCAAACAATGTGGGCGGCGGCTCTTGACCATGATGTCAATGTGGCAAGCCCCGCTGTTACATGGTGTTGTGATATGGCGGGCAGTACCAAAGCCGGCCGGAGGAAAGCATTGTATCCGATTGGATATCAACCGGCATTGGATTATTATGATCCTGTGTTTATGGCAAAGCGTATTACTGATGCCAAGGTGATTATCCGTCGCGGCGGACTTGGTGATCTCAGTTGTCCACCGTCAGGAGTTGCCATCAGTTATTTCAATCTTGCAACTCCGGATAAAACGATCCATTGGTATCAGGGCAGCGATCATGGATTTGTGCCGGAAAATCCTGAAATCATTACATGGTCAACCCAAAAGTAATGTGTGTTGCGCAATGTCTTATAAAAGCAGCTTGCTGCAAGTATTGAATCATTGTCCCTGTTGTTCTCTGGTCATCTGGCGGTATTGCCGCGGCGATAATCCGCTGAATTTTTTGAATGAACGGGAAAAGTCGATAAAAGACTTGAAACGGCAGGAATACACGATTTCTTTGATGCGTACATTATCAAGTTCAAGGTCAAATCCTTTCACTTTTTTCTATATTATTACGCCATTTTCATGCTGTCCGGCGAGTAGAAATAAATATTGTAGTTCATCTTTTTATTCCTTAAATTACAGAGTTATCCAGCAGAAAATCAATCAGATTTATATTCAGAATTCCATTGTCATCGTACCAGGATTTGCCGATGTCATTCCGGATGATGATCTTGGGAAATGAATCGCCGGTTAAACTGAAAGGCTTCAATTCGGCAGATTGTTTTTCTGCATCCGGCATGGCAAATGCGGATTGAATATAGACTTTCCGGTTACCTTTGGAGGCAATAAAATCGATTTCTCTTTGGATTTTGACCGGATTCCCGCTTTTGTTTCTGCCATTTTCATAGACGATGCCTACATCAACGGAAAAATTCCTCACTCGCAACTCATTGAAAATGATATTTTCCATAATATGAGTCATCTCCATTTGACGGAATCCGGTCCTGGCGTTCCGCAAGCCGATGTCCTCACAATAATACTTCATCGGATACTCAAAGTAGGATTTGCCCCTGACATCATACCGCTTGCTTTCGGTGAAGAGAAATGCATCTTTGAGATGTTCCAGATAATTTTTCAAAGT
>JAZSRU010000063.1:0-3341 GCA_045538635.1 Victivallaceae bacterium | reverse complement strand
TGACATTTTTCGGTAACTTCAAGTTATCTGCAAATTTATCCCGGCTGGCTTCCCGGACATCTTTCCAAAATTGCTTTGCCTGAGCAGGAGTCATTTTTGCCCCTTTGCGGGCCAGCAGTGTAAATGTTTCTTTGTTTTCCGGCAGAAAGATCTGCGGGTATTTTCCTGAAAGAAAAACTGCGTTTTTTTTAGATTTCAGTCCCCCCATGGTCATGTAAATATATAATTTACCATCCTTAATCTTCCAGGAAAATTTTGGTTCCGGAAAATCTTTCCCTGTATGTTTTTTATATGCAATACGATTTTTTTCTCTCAATTGGACTGCTCTTTCCGAAAGTACCATTTCAGCAGAACCGTCCGGATTAAAACGGTAAGCAATTTCAGATGCTTTGATTTCGCCGCTGTTTTCGGGGAAAGAAATATACCACAATCCTTCCGTTATAGTTATTTCCTTTCCACTAAGTGAGAACAGAACAGTGTAGGACATAAGCAATAATATAAGTGTTTTCATAATCCTATTTTCCTGTTTTTTATTTTCCAAGGGTGGAATACTTTGATTTTGCCATTGCTCCATATCTGATGGCGTAAATCACCTGCATGGCAGCGTTGGGTATCTTCCAGAAGAACAAAAGGAGCTTCCTTCAAAGAACGCCCTTTCCCGTAATAGTTGATAAGGTATCTGCTATTTTTAACGGTGAAAGTGTCGGGCAGTTTGCCTTTGTTTTCATCAGCATATAAAGAAATTTGATGATAGGCTTCTTTTAATTCTGACACACATTGCAGCCGTCTGCCGACTTCACGGGGAGCACACAAACACGGCATCAGCATCAATGTCATCAGAAAAATAATGACAGCAATCAAACTTTTTTGCAGGTTGCCATTGAGTTTCAAAGACCAGATCAGAGTGCAGACAATAATCAGAAAACCGCCGATTAGAACGATTGGAGAATTATGATTGATATTCAACGCCAAAAATTCTTCAATAGGAAAATAAATTTCTTCAGGTAAAAAAGTGAATTTTCTCCATAGAGGACAAAGGATTTGCGGAAATATCCACAGCCATAAAAAAGCAAGAGCTGTTCCGCAAATCAGTATGATCCCGGCTTTGCGTTTTTTAGGATGAGTTTTTTTATTTTCGTTCTGATCCATAACGGCAATGCTCCTTGCCAATAAAAAAATCCGTTTCATCATTTGTTAACTCCACTGTAACAGTATGATTATTCCGCAGGTAATTACGCAAAGCGAAAGAAGCATTGCAGCATACCATCTCTTGAGTAATATGCAAAACAGTGTCCATGATACCATCAATACAATCATTCCGGCAAAGAAACATATTCCGCCGTACCAAAGATCAAAAATATTTTTCAGTGACGGAAAGATATTGTACAATATTCCGAAAATCAACAGTGAAAAAAACAAAGCTCCGCACAAGACCGTAACCGCAGCGAACTGATGACGTTTTTGCACAGGAGCTTTCCCAGCAAAACGCGCGGCAAGAGTCCGCATAAAACTGATTATCCCGGAATATATCATCAAATCTTTGCACTTTTTGTTCGGTTGATATTGCAAATCAGACGCCGTCAATGTAATATAGCATCGGCAAGATAAATTTCAATTTACGATTTTCTTTTATTTACAACAAATTTGCAAAGATGATGCCAACGGGATGCTTCATCCGGCTTTTGCCGCAACTGCCGCGACACGCCCCTGAAAAACGAAAAAATCCACAATCCGCAGTTGTAAACGCCTGCGGGAGATGGTATATTACCAATAGAGGTATATATGGAAATCACATACAGAATATTTACTTGGCTTATAACTGGAACTGCATGGCTTTTGCTGATGCTGGTCTTTGGTTCATTTACTGTTTTAACTTTGGATTTTTGGAGCTGGATAATCTTGCCATTGATTTACGGCGGATTGCTTTTTTACAGTTGGAAACGTAAGATCAAAAAAGATACTCTTTCTGAACCGGTTTGCAGCTCACAAAAACAAAGTGCTTTGATTTGGAGCGGTATTGTTCTGATTTTATTCTCCGGTTTGAAACTGATTACCTTTGCCTGTAATGCATCCAAGTATGTCTGCGGAATTAAAGTTGATTATTATTTTGCTCCGATACTTTTAGTGGCGGCCGGGATGACTGTTTTTCGCCCGTTCAAAAGACACGAAAAAGGAAGTTCCTTCGGAATTACAGGCATCCTGATTGGCGTACTGTTATTTTTTATTTCTATGCTTTATAATCTTTCCAATTACGATTTTACCGGCGATAAGTTGCCGATAGGTTACGAAATGCCATCTGCAATGCAGGAGAGATTTTTTCCGAACGGAGCTTATAATTTTGAAATCAAAGGCAAAAGTATGATGTTCGCAAATTCTGCGGAATGGAGCTGCAATGTTTCAGAAAAAGATTTTGAAAACTTTCGCAAAAAACACGGATATAACTTTGTTTTGAACCGCACAGATGTCAACGAAGACAAGGAGGTCGGTCCGCTGAATTATTCTGATGATACTTGGCAGAAACCGTATTATTTCTACAATAACCTCCACGCCAACGGCGGCGGCTTGACCATGCGTTATTCCGTTCCTGAACAGAAATTATATGGACGTTATTCCAATCGCTGATATTTTCGCAGTTGTAAACGCCTGCGGGAGATGGTATATTACCAATAAATGGTCGATTTGAGGATGGAGGAATAACCATGCTGAAAAAGTTTTTATTCATTCTTTTTTGCATCAGCTGTATTATTTTTCTCCCGGGATGTACATCTCTTTATATTGGGAAAAGCAGGCAGGAAATCGTGGAAGTTATTGCGAAAGAACATAAAAAAACTTCTGGGCAAATCCATATCTATGTACCACGGGGGCATAATTATCACTTTAATCATCCGTCCGAAATTTTAAATAACAATCGGGGCTGGGGACCGGATATGACAAAATACAACCAATGGGGAATTTTGCTTTACGAAAAATTCTGGTTCGATGGGACTTTTTGCACTTTGCTTACATTCAAGGATAATGTTGTCATAAAAGAAGAATCAGATGTTCATTGCGGCGGCTACGGATATTTTAAGCCGTTTGCATTAATTTTTTTCCTGATCGCTCCTTTGTTCCTTTAAAAATATTTTTTTACTTGCAAACGCCCGTGGAAGATGGTATATTTTTTTAGCGGTGAGTATGAAATGAAAATCTTTGATAAATATTTCAAGCCTTACGCGGAATATTGTCTGCGGACAACTTTTTCTGAAGAGGAACTGAAAGCAGTTTTTGAGAAAGAACTGCCGCATATTTTCAGTTTTGCGGCATTCAAAGCGGGATTTGAAGCAAATAAATTCACCTTTTTC
>JAZSRU010000165.1:0-5053 GCA_045538635.1 Victivallaceae bacterium | reverse complement strand
TCATCTTTTTCTGAAAAGTCAAGTGTGTTAATTTTATTGTACATAAAAAAAGCGGGCTGTTGCAAAATCTCAAAAAAGGTGAGCAACAGCCATTTTCTATTTTTTGTGCAGAAAAGAAGCACTATAATAAGTCATGACTGGATAAAATCATAACTTATTTTACAAGTTTTCACCGTCAGTTGTCTCTTTTCTCAAACGGTCAGTTTGACAAAGAGTGGATTGCATATATTTTTAAGGAAATAAAAAAAATTCGGAATTGTTTTTATCGGTAACGATAAAAGCAATTCCTCTTAAAAGTTTTTGAAAGATGGGGTGCGGGGAAGATAACCTTTTTTCAAAAAGGTGTCTTCCCCGCAGAATCATTTTTGCAACAACCCCTGTTAAGTCTCTTTTGTTTATTTTTTATAAACTTCGAGTTTGATATCTTTGATTTCAGATGCGCTCTGTCCGAAGAAGACTATTTGGAACTTGACTGCATCCGGCCACGGTTTGATTTCGCCGCCGATTTCGGTGAAGTCATTCGGCAAATGTCCGGAGTACAGATATTGATGGGTTGAGGTCGGAAAATGTTCGCCGACTTCGGTTTCTGGCGGAATATCTTTTTTGAGCGGATTTTTGAGATAAACACCCCAATCGCCGCCGTATTGTTCGATATTGACGACCGGACCGATTTGTTCACGGCTCGGAACAGGGCCGATACCGACATAACCGCCTACACGCCATGCAGAAGCGTCAAAGACCATAAGTTTTTTTGAACCTGCTTTTGCACCGTGTGAAAGTTTGCTGGTTGAATCGGCAAGACGGTTTACCTGCTGTCCGAGAATCTGTCTGGTATTTTTATCATACTGCAAAACACCGTAATAGAATGTGGCTTTTTTTGCCGCGGTATTGCGGGCTTTGGCAGAGATGATGTAGCGGCAGTTCGGGTCAAATTTGATAAATCCGGGGACAGTTAAAGAGGTCAGATATTTAGTCGGTTTATCAAAAATGATTCCCTGTGCGCCTTTGCCGGGGATTGAATATGTTTTCACACTTTGCGGTTCTCCGGCCGGATGGGTTACGATATGTTTTCCTTGTGCTTTGGGGGGATTTGCGGCACTTGGAAAAGTTTCGACAACTTTTTGTTCAGTTTGTTTAACCATTTTGGGAGTTGAAACGAACTGCATGTCGGCGTTATTTGAGGCTTTGTTATCGACTTTGACGGAGAAGAGAACTTTTTGACCTTTAAATGCGCCGAGAGGAATTGTCCATTTGCGGAGTTTTGTATCCCAGACGGGTTTTGATTTTTTAGTTTGTTTGCAGCAGTCAAATTTGACCATTTCCTTGCCGTTGACAAGGATAGTCAGGATAGTTCCGTTGCCGTAAGTTTTCTGCTCATTTTTTGCATAAACTTCAACTGCATCATCGGCGTTTTTGACCTCAAAAACGGAATCCATGACGACTGAATTGTAGCCGTGGAGATAATGCAGAACCTGACCTGCATAATAGCGTTTGAGCTGGTGCAGAGCTTCTGATTTGCCGCTCTGGAGACCGTTGCTGTCAGCCACGCGCAGAGTGCGTCTGGCAGTAAATGCTTTGCCGTTGGTAAGGAAAATGCGGACGGGGAGTTCGGCATTGATTGTATTGCCGGAAACTTTGACATCGTTGACATACATTTCCTTGTAGCGGTCGGGGTAGTTGATATTGAGTTTGAGATTGCCTTTGCCGTTAAACTGGATATAGGCGTAATCGTAAGTTGTGTAGAAATAGCGGAGCATTACGCCTTCGGGAAGTTTGCCGAAATTGATTTCAGCAGGCTTTGCATCGGTCGGGAAAAGGGCATAGTAATTTTGTGGATTGAGTCCGTAAATACCTTCATCATCAGCGCACGGCCAGCCGGGAAGCTTAAGACCTTTTACTTTGACGGAAGCAAGACCGTCAACGCGTCCGTAAAGCGGTTTTCCTGCCGGATCGTACATGATCTGAAGATTGCCGTCATCATAGTATTTGAAAATGCCGCCGTCTGCTCCTTTGTACATGGCGTTGATATTTGCGGGGTATTTGTCTTGCGGGAAGTAGGGTTCAAGCTGATTGTCTGCGTAAACTTTTGAACGCAGGAGCATATGGTCGGTATAACCTGCAACAGTATTCATATCGGGACCTGCGCTGAACATACCCAAACCGCCGGAACCGTCGGAACATGCGACAACCAGATGTTTATGGAAATCATCACCGGCATTGATGGTCGGGATCCATGTACGGTAGCCGAAAAGGTAAACTGACAGCGGAATCTGATTGTGCATACGGTAGGTACGGAATTTTTTGTTGCCCCAGACCTGCGGATAGTTGAGCGGCCATTTGACGGCAAAAGCGATCGGTTCAGGACCGAATTCGGAAGCCATCGGGGTAGTGGGAAGCCCGGCGGCGAGGTCGCGGGCGAGAGCTGAATTGCCCTGTGCGCCTGCCATGCCGTCAATGATTCCGTTACCATTTTCGGAAGTACAGCCGAGTGTATCCTGATAGTAAGCATCGGTAGCGGATTGGGCTTTGATTGTTTTGCAGATATTTACGAAGTAATTTCTCCAGCCTTTTGAAAGCGGGTCGCCGTAGAGGAATGCACCTTTTTTGAGGTGTCCGAATTGATCTTTGCCTTTGGCGGCGGTGAGTGTACCCATGAGGTTTTCATCAAAGGCGTTTTTGCTGCCGTGGTAGCTGGAAATATTATTTTTGCGGGTGAAGAAGAATGAGCTGACATTGTCTTTTTCCCATTGCGGAGATTTATAAACTGCACAGAGAGAACAGACGTAACACATGACATTGAAGCCGTGTTTATGCGCGCGGGCAACATCTCCCGGATAATTGTCGCGGAGAGTGTAATCGGGAATATTGGTAGTAAAACCGAGTTTGCGGGCCTGCCAGACATGGAGGAGGACATTTTCGGGTTTGATGAATTTTTTGATTGCATTCAAAGTTGCATCATTGCCTATGCCGTTGTCGGAAATTGCATAAATCTTGTTTGCCCATGCGATTGAGTCGCGTTTGGCAATGTCTTTGGCAAAAGTTTTGCGGTACCATGTGCGGTAGGGGGTTGCGGCGGCAACCCAGTCTGCATTGGCGAAAGTGTCGATTTTGAGCGGCGGAGTTGCGATTTTGCTGTAATTTTCAAACGGCATGAGGTTATTGATTTCAATGGCGAAAGAAGAAGCGTTTTTACCTCTGTGGAACATGATGAAGTAGGGGCCGAATTTCGGGTCTTCGTACCAGTAGCCGAGAGCGGTGTTGTTCAACATGTAAGCCATGAATTTTGCTTCATAAAAAAGTCCGGTATCCTGAAAGCCGATAAGTGCGGGACTGCCGGAAGCTTTGTATTTCAAACCGCCGAAAGATGGCAGGATGAAAGTTCCGTTGCCGTTGAGGTTATCGAGCGGAATTTGAATTCCGAAAACGCCTCTGTCTGCCAGAGATGCAGCTGAACGGATTTCGAGTGCTCCATTGCTGTCTTCGGTAATATTGAGTTCAATATAATCTTTCGGGAAAAAATCAACGCTGTCGGAAAGACCGGTCCAAATTGCTTTGACGGTATTGCCTGAACGGTTGACGGAAAGTTTGCTTTTGTCATTGGCGAAGCGGTATAGCTGAGTTTTTTGAACAGCGGCTCTCTGCTGTCTCATGGTTGGTTCACCCCAGGGGAAATGGAGTTTGCTCATCTCTTTGGCGCGTCCTTTCATATTACCGACACCGCCGGTTTTGGAGGTAAGAGCAGTTGTTGAGTCAGCGAGAACGACGCCGTTCTGCAGATTTTTGATACCGACAACGCGGGCATTTTTGATTTTTACCTCTGTGCGTTTGGTGCGGAAAGTGAGAGTGTCGCCCTGTTTGCTGTAGTCAAAAGCATTGAGAGCTGATACTGCTGCGCATAATGAAAGCGCGAAAACAATACTTTTTTTCATTTTGTCTCCTTTATATTAAGTGTTCAAAGTTATTTCCATTTTGCGTCAGCCGCCCAGAATACATGCTGATTATTATAAACTGAAGCGGATGGTTTCTTCATAGCTGCTGTATGTCCGTCATTGTAGGTTACATTCATAAATTTATTATGGCGGGCGGACAGCCCTGACTGATTATATGTCCCGCACCAATAGTATTGATCGCCGTTGTGATCAAGAAATTTCATAGTTGACGACGGATTTACCAGGCGGCTTCTGACCAGAGTTTGCGTTGGATTAATAGGAGAAATATGAGAATTTATTGCAAAATCGTAGGTTGTCGACATTGAAACATTCGGAGTTTTGTAATCTGTACCGCTGGCCATACGCTGGCGTTTCTCTGAAGGACAGTGAAAACATGCAGGATGGTAATCTGCAGGATATGCACCTCCGCGTGGTGAAGCAATTCCAATTCCTTTGAAATATCCCTCTATATGTGCCAGCCGCGCCCAGGGAGAGCCATTGCGAAGCGCGGCAATGAAACGGTCTCCATTGTCAGTTTCGTAAGAATTGATTATCAAATACAGATTTTTCATATTGCTTTTGCAACTTGCATCACGGGCGCGTTCACGGGCTGAATTCAATGCAGGGAGCAGCATACCGGCAAGGATAGCAATAATAGCGATGACTACCAGAAGTTCAATCAATGTAAAACTTCCGATAGTATACATTTTTTCATGTTTTTTCGAGGCTGTTTTCATATTTTATCCTTTCTGTTTAGAGGGTTGGTTTTATTTACACGGCACAGCCGTAATGCGAGCGGCTGGGGGGATATCCATCCCCATTTTGTTACACGGCATAGCCGTAAGGCATACAGCTGGGACATGGCGGGCAATGTGGGAAATTTGGGAGTTTTGGGAATTTTGGGGGATGTCCATCCCCATTTTGTTACACGGCACAGCCGCAATGCGGGCGGCGGGGTTGATATATGCGCTGACGCGTGAAATGAGTGTAGTACATGAGTCCGGCCGGAGCATCAGCTTCGCAGATTTTTGTTTGACTGCAGTGCAGACAGCTGTACTTTTTCTCAAACTTCCCACTGTTCTCAAACCTCTCAAACTACTCATTTTATGCGGCACGCGTTGTTC
>JAZSRU010000070.1:0-6132 GCA_045538635.1 Victivallaceae bacterium | reverse complement strand
AAAGATTTTCTTTGTCATCCCTCAAAAAAGAGGGAGGACAAAGGAAACATTTTGCCACAACCAGACAAGACTGACACCACTCAGCCGCTGACACTATCGCGCCAGCGTTACAAAACGGGGATGGATATCCCCCGCCAGGGTCGCAAGGGGGCGGCGCAAGCCCCCTTGCAATAAAAAATCAGTCAATGTTTAGTACAGAGCCTTTCAAATTATAAGTACAGTTTTCGTGCAGAGTCATATAAAAAAAGGCTGCTGCATGTCCTTTTTCAAGGTTTTGCAACAGCCTTTTTGGCAGTTCAGTGAATTACTGCAGATTTATGCAGGTGCGGTAGTCTTTGACTTCCAGCAGCATGCTTTCCATCTGACGGAGTTTCCATTCGATGTGCCATCTGTCGGTAACATATTCCATTGAGGGTTCCCAACCGAGGCGGGAGTCGAGTTCGACAAAGGGAATTGCTTCCTTGGCATTGGCGATTTCCTTTTGAGCGAGAGCTTCGATTTTGTCGAGCCATGCGTTGGATTCTTCAACGGTTTCGGCGGTACGGAGTTTCATATTGAGAGTGTACCATTCTTTCATGTGAATACCGGTGATGATATTGGCGCGGATGTAACGGCCGAGGTTGAGTTCGCGTTCGGCAGTTTCTTTTTTGCGTTCGGGAATAAGTTTGAGAGCTTCTTCCATTTTTGCAATACCTTTTTCCCACAGCTCAAGCATTTTGCGGAGAGATGCGAGTTCTTCGGGATGACGGAGGTTGCCGGGAACCTGATTGATATTTTCAAACGGCTGATACATGGTTTTGATGATGTGCCAGCCGAAGTGAGCGCCGTCTTTGGTCGGGAACTGGATTTCTTTGCCGCGCATGGTGCGGGTGATATTGGGTTGGAAAATGAAGGGATAACTCGGACCGACGCGGAAGGGACCGTACTGGTCTTCATTGGTCGGAGTGAAGTAGTTGATGGCTTCGCTCCAGAAAGCGTAACCTTCTTCCATGAGTTCTGCGCCTGCGCCGAAGTCACGGACGAGGAGTTTCTTGAATTGAGCTTTCATATCGACCTGCGGAGCCCAGAAAGCGGCTTTGCCCAAATCGCAGATGATTGAGGGTTCCCAGCCGTAGTGGTGGTTGTCGTAGAAGCGGAGCAGATCCCAGTTTTCGCGTGCTTCATTGAGCTTGTCGAATTTTTTCATCCACTGCTGGGGGACGGGGACATGGCCGATGCTGCCGAAGTCCCAGGTCAGACCTGCGGTATTGGCAGTAGCGAGCAGGGGGATGCCGCATTTTTTGGCGATGGCGCATTCGCTGGTGAAGTAGAAACCGGGTTCAGCTTCAGAGATGGTGTAGTCCATGACAGAAGCTTTGAATTTACCGCGTGAAATGCTCTTGAAGATTTCAAAAGTAACCTGAATAACGACATCGGTCGGCATTTTTTCCAGAAATTCGCGGCGGACTTTTTCTTCTGTCCAGCCCCAGTTGTAGGTATTGAAGATGACGAGAGCATCTTTTTTGACTGCGTGAACGGCATCGGCGACGCCTTTGATCCAGCGGGGATAGTCTTCGCAGGGGAACCAGCCGGGAGCGGGTTTGACATCGGGAATGCCGTCAACAATACTTTCGCTGTGGCGTTTGCCGGTAGTGCGCGGGTCGCGGCTGGGGAACTGGGCGGATTCGCCGACGAGCATTACGCCGATAGCTTCGGGATAGTAACGGAAAAGATTACCGTAAACGCTGTCAAAAAATTCTTTTGCACCGGGATCATCCGGATGTTTGTAAGCGGGCAGATAACTGTAAAGGACAGTTCCCAGACCATATTTTTTTGCGCGGGCGATGAGGTTGTTGATGTCAAGGACGCCGACGTTTGTTTTGTCGATGCCGGTCACGAAAACAACGACCGCGTCAAAACCTGCGTGAGCGATGGCATTGAGGTGGCTGTCGGGGAAAAGTTCGATACCCCAACCGGAGTGGACGATTCTGGGAGTGAAAAGTTTTTTGCGGGTGAGGGTCTGGATTTCGACGAAAAGACCTTCGCGCAGATTGAGCTGATCTTCGAGGTAAACTGAACCGCAGAAGGTATCTTTTGATTCGTTACCGAAAATTTTGATGCCGTCGGCAGTAACTTCAAAAAGGAATGAATTTTTTTCAACGCAGCTGCAGCAGCCGAGGAAAATGGAGTTGGCTTCAGCTTCGCCTTTTTTGAGCTTCAAGCTGATATCCATGCTTTTGAAAAAGTAATCCTGCAGGTCGCTTGCAGCGGTCATGATGGTTTCATCGGCATCGGCTGGGATGATGATGAAAGTATTTTCATTGATGACGAAATCATTTGCCTGCGGTTTCAAACTTGCATCGCGGCGGTTGGGTTTGTGGACTTCATCAAAACGGGTTCTGAAGTCGTAATTTTTTTCAATTTTCATATTAACTCCTTGTTTCAGTTATTAAAAATATTGATATTTATGAATTTATATTACGCAGAAAAACCTGTGTTTTTTCGCGGATTTGCAATGTGGTGCGTACAACATCAAGTGCCTGTGCCATAGTTACCGGATATTCTGCAATGCCAACAAGTGCGAGATAAAGATAATGATAAGCTTTGTGCATATCGTATTGATTTGCGGGGGAGACATTTATTTTTTCATCCACCCATTGAATGTTGGCGGTACTGCCGTAACCGCAGTTGCGCGGGAGAGATTCGCGGTGCGGATTTTTTTCGGGGTACTTGAAATCGGCGGGGAGGGTACGCATTTCGATAATTTTTTCATCGGAGCAGCGGAGAGTGCCGCGAGTTCCCATGACGAGATAGACATCAGCAGGAATGGTTGTGCCGTCGGAGATTTCAACATCAATAACTCTGCCGTTTGCGCCGGTGAGAACAAATTTTACATGATCTTCGGCGTTTCCCTCGCAATTTATTCTCTGCAGGCTTGAAAAGATTTCAGTTACCGGGCAGTCGAGGAAGCGCAATGCGTGGTCGATGAGGTGCGGACCCCAGTTGTTGAGCTGACCTCCGCCGCATTCAGGTATTGTCTGCCAGTCATTGCGCATTTGGAAACGGTGTCGTGCGAGGCGTACTTCAAAAACAGTTCCGAGCTTACCGGAATTTATGATTTCCATGATGTGATTGAAAGTTGCCTCAAAGCGTCTGTTGTGCCGGATGAATATTTTGTTCGGATACATCCGGTGGAGTTTGCCGAGTTCAGAAATTTCTGCTTCATTGAGGGCGATGGGTTTTTCGAGATAAACGGTTTTGCCTGCTTCGAGTGCAGCGCGTGTGTATTCGACATGGAGTAATGTGGGGACGACGATCGAAACTATTTCGATATCCGGATCTTGGATGAAATCATAATAATTTCCGTAAACGGTTGCATTGGGGTAGCGTTCTTTGAATTCGGTACAGCGTACAGGGTCGATATCGCATCCGCTGACGATGTTGAATTCGTCCTGCAGTTTGTCAAGTTCGCCGCAGTGCATGTTCCAACCGGCTCTGCCCAATCCGGCGATTCCGATATTAAATTTTTTCATAGCATATTCCTGTAGAAAGGAGTTGATTTTTTTGACATTTATATATTATAGCCTGTTTTTTGAAAAATTCCATAAAAAAAGTAAAAAAGAGTTGCAATTTTATACCTTATAAAGTATATTATAGAAGTTATAAAACAAAAAAGAGGTTTTTTATGCCGCGATTGACCGGGGATGCAAAAATTGTTCTGGAAGAAACTATGCGCAAGACTATGCGTAATGCCGTTTTTGAACTGCTTGCTGAAAAAGAGTTGAATGCGATCAGTATTGCCGATGTTGCCAAAAAGATCGGAGTCAGCTCAATGACGGTTTATAATTATTACCCGTCGCGGAGGCTGCTGATTGATGATGCGATGAATCAGTCAAGGTGTGATATGAAAAATAAATTCGTTGCGGCAGCCGCTGTAAGTTCCGATCCGACAGAAAAACTGCTCAATCTGGCGCGTATTATCTGTGAAGATTTTGAAGCGCACCGTTTTCTTTTTATGGCGCGTTTTGCCGTTGTGCCGCAGGATGAGGAAAATGCGGCAAGTGCCAAGGAGTATTTTAACAGTATAATTGACTGTTTTTCGGCGACAATAGATGACGGCATCCGGAGCGGAATTTTCCGTCAGATGAATTCAAAATATGCGGCAATGTCTTTTCTCGGAGCATTGATGAGTTTCAACCGTCATGCCGCTTTTCAATGGCTCGGATTATCTGTGGATGAACGCATAGAAGAGGTGAAAAAGATCATAATAGATGGTTTTAAAATATAAAGGAAACACAAAATGATGATGGATATTGACAAAACTCTTTCCAAAGGTGCATTTGATTTTATTGATGATGCAAAAATTCAGGCCCTTATCGACAATACTGTCGAGGATGCCGGCAAGGTTCGTGAAATTCTCGCTAAAAGTCTGGAGAAAAAACCGCTTTCTGTTGAAGAAACCGCTGCTTTGCTTGCAGTGAAATCTCCCGATTTGCTTGAAGAGATTTATGATACCGCCCGCAAACTCAAAAATGATGTTTACGGCAATCGTATTGTGCTTTTTGCTCCGTTGTATGTCGGCAATTACTGTATCAATAACTGTAAATATTGCGGATTCCGTAATTCTCTGACCACAGCTGTCCGCCATACCCTCTCTGATGAAGAGCTTAAAAATGAGGTTCTGGCACTTGAAAATGAAGGTCATAAACGGTTGATTCTTGTTTACGGTGAAGCTCCCATGTATTCTCCGGAATTTATCGCCCATACGGTCAGGTTGACTTACCAGACCAAAGTCGGCAACGGTGAGATTCGCCGCGTGAATATCAATGCTGCTCCGCAATCTGTCGATGGATTCCGCATTATCAAGGAAGCCGGGATCGGAACTTATCAGATTTTTCAGGAAACTTACAATAAACAGGCTTACAGACTTTATCATCCCGAAAATACCATGAAGGGCGATTATATGTGGCGTCTGGATGGTATGGACCGCGCATTTGAGGGCGGTTGTGATGATCTTGGAATCGGTGCGCTTTTCGGATTGTATGACTGGCGCTTTGAGGTATTGGGCTTGGTTACTCACGCATTGCATTTGCAGGATAAATTCGGTGTCGGCCCGCATACGATAAGTTTTCCGCGCATCAAGCCGGCTCACGGTCTTGAATTGGATATGAAATATCAGACAACTGATGAGGAATTCAAGCAGCTGGTCGCAGTTTTGCGTCTGGCAGTTCCCTATACCGGATTGATCATGACTGCGCGCGAATCCGCAGAGATTCGTGATCAGGTGATCGACTTCGGAGTTTCCCAGATCGATGCCGGAACCCGTTTGGAGATCGGTTCATATCAAACCAAGCGTACCGGAGAACAGCAGCTCAACCGTGAGCAGTTTAAGATCGGTGATCTGCGCGAACTTGGAGAAGTTATGGAATGGCTTATGAACAAAGATTATATTCCGAGTTTCTGTACCAGCTGTTACCGTTTGGGGCGTACCGGAGAACATTTTATGGAATACGCAATTCCCGGATTTATCCATAATTTCTGTACTCCCAATGCGCTGCTGACATTGTCTGAATATCTGGAAGATTACGCACCTGAATCGACAAAAGCCGCCGGCTATGCGCTGATAGAACGCGAACTTGCCAAGGTTACAGATGCGGCAAAAGCCAAACTTATCCGTGAGCGCCTCGGCAAAATCAAATCCGGCGTCCGTGATTTGTATTTCTGATTTATTACAGGCTTTATTATGGAAGAAAGAACTGTTAAAAAGTTTTTTCTTCCTTTTTTTATACACCTTCAGGTCAATAAAACCACCGGCTTTGCCGGTGAGTACCGAAAAAATCTTTAGAAATAGTTTGCAAAAGTTCACCTTTGCTACCACACTATGTTCAGACCTGCCAGTCGAACTTAATGTAATAACAAAGGTGTAAAAATGACAAAAGATACTACTAATAGTTTATCACACACTCGTTGGAAATGCAAGTACCATTTAGTATTTGCTCCCAAATTTCGCCATCAAATTGTATATGGTAAGATTAGAGAAGATGTCGGGCGTATTTTGCGAACTTTATGTGAGCAAAAGAAAGTGGAAATTCACGAAGCAGAGGCTTGCCCTGATCATATTCATATGTTGGTCAGTATACCTCCTCATTTGAG
>JAZSRU010000010.1:0-8059 GCA_045538635.1 Victivallaceae bacterium | reverse complement strand
AAAGATTTTCTTTGTCATCCCTCAAAAAAGAGGGAGGACAAAGGAAACATTTTGCCACAACCAGACAAGACTGACACCACTCAGCCGCTGACACTATCGCGCCAGCGTTACAAAACGGGGATGGATATCCCCCGCCAGGGTTGCAAGGGGGCGGCGCAAGCCCCCTTGCAATAAAAAATCAGTGTACACAGCCTTTTATTTCAAAGATTTCCGGTATTCAGCGAAAACTTCAGCAATTTTTTTGTAATATTCTTCGCCGGCTTCCCCATAAACAGGCTTGAAAAATAAATGCCCGCGCCGCAGATACTGTGCATTGTAAACTGTCGGGATCCCCAATTCTTTCTGCACATCAAAAACTTTGAGATAATCCGGATCAATACAATAATTCGGCTGACTGTCTGTATCCATCGGACAATAAGGATGTGTTACAGCGAAAACATCCGCTCTCCAACGCATTGAATCAACTGTAAGCAATCTGGATGTGTACATATCCGCAAGTCTGGTCATATCAGTATATTTATCAAGATATGGATTGGCGGTATAAAGTCCAATGCAAACATCTTTTTTTATCTTTTTAGCCGCATCGTAAAACACCTCCAGATAATATTTCTGCAACTCCAATCCCCATATATTCCTGTAATTTGCAAGTCCGCGTCCGGTAGGCAATGCCAGCAGTCCGTCAATTTTCACCCCGTCTGCATTGAGGCAATCCGGTTCATCAGAAAAATAACGGCGGATTTTTTCGCGGAGTTTGGCTTCATACTTGGGATTGGTAACATCAGCACCAACAATTGTTCTGCCATCGCGGACGATCGCTTCATCAAACGGCACATCCTCTGTCTGCCATGCGAGTTCCCAGAGAAAAACGCGAATCCCCCGCTCATGACATTTATCGATCCAGTTACGCAAATCGGGCCATTTTTCCGTATCCGGCTCATAACTGTATTTGCTTTTCTGCCATTTATCATCCAAAACCACAATGCCAGGTTTTGCACCGCGGCTGATCAGCATATCAAGCCATCTGTCTGTAAGGTCTTGAGTACAGAACGAACCGGCTGACGGACCGTTCCGTTTAATTAAATTGCATTGTTGTTGTACTGCAAGAGCTGTCTGATCATCCCATGTGCAATAAATCGGCTCCCTCCACCATGAAAAGATTTCATGCGGCTCCGGACGCGGCATATATCCTTTGCTGTATGCATGTTCCAAAGTACTTTTGAGCGTATCTTCGTATTCACTCGGAAATGTCATTATCAAACGCGGAGTTGTCCAGGCTCCTGCAATATGCTTTTTGCCGAAATAACGGATGGCAAAACCGCCCGCCAGAGCATCATCTCCATGATAATTTGTCGGAGAATTGACAACTTCGGGATTCCAGACAAATTCATCCCACATATATTCACCGGGTTCAGCAAAAACTCCAACTGCCAAACATCCTTTGTCGCGCCGGTCATGCAATCCGACTGCATGCGGCACTGATGCCAATGCATGAGCTCCGGTGACAGCAGACAGATCATTGCCGAAAGATATCAGAAACTTTGAAGTCGGATGAAAATATTTCTGCTCCCTGAAATTCGGAGCCACCGAATACACTTCATCAAAATCACCGGCGAAGCCGAATTCATCCTCTCCGGCACAACAGCGCAAATAACGGACTTCCTCCAGATCCCCCTCCCCGTCAAGCTCATGAAAATATTCCAGATAATCCTCCGCTGCTTCAATAATAAAACATTTTGATTGCCATACCGGAGATTTTTCATTGCGTCTGAAGCGCAATGAACCGTCTTTCAACTCTTCAAATACCCAATCTGATGTTTCACAAATAGTATCATTTCTGCCGGTAACTGTACAATCTCCACCGGCGGCAAAGGCAAAAAGGCGGGAAGTGTGTTTGCAAAACAGAAAACTTGTCTGCGGCGGTACTACAAGTGAAAGTCTGTAACTTTGCGCATCAACAATATGAATGGAATTTTCAAATATATGTTTCATTTCTTTTGACTTTATAGAAATACAGTATCAATTTTATTAATTCAACGCTGCAGTTTTTACAGTTAATATATCAATAAAAAGCATCAATTCAAATAAAAATTTATCCAAAAAACAAAAAAATAACCGCTGCATACCTTTTAAAGGTTTTGCAGCGGTCATTTTTATTAATTTTGCAAAGAAGCGTTACTGATTATTCAGCTTTGGCAGCTTCTTTCTTTGCAGGTGCGCCAGCTTCGACGAACTGGAAGATGCACATTTCAGCAGCATCACCCTGACGGCGTCCAAGCTTCACAATGCGGGTATAACCGCCATTGCGTTCAGCATAACCGGGAGCGATTTCGTTGAACAGTTTGCTGACAGCATCGACATTGCGCAATCTGGCGATGGCAAGACGACGATGGTGCAAGGTACCGCTTTTAGCCATAGTGACCAAACGTTCAGCAAAAATTCTTGCTTCTTTGGCTTTGACAACGGTAGTTTTGATTTCACCGTGTTCGATGAGGCTGCTGACCATATTGGCAAGCAAAGCTCTGCGATGTGAACCGGTACGACCGATTTTGAAAGTATGTTTACGATGACGCATTATTTATTCTCCTCGTTGTCGAGCCGTGCTTTTTCGGACTCTCTGTCGAGAGCAGCAGTGATATTTTCACTGTAATTCATACCGAGGCTCAACCCGATTTTTTCAATTTTTTCTTTGATTTCATCCAAGGACTTTTTGCCGAAATTGCGATATTTGAGCATACGGCTTTCAGTCTTGCTGCACAATTCACCGATAAGTTTAATATTTGCGCTGTTCAAACAGTTCATAGCGCGGACAGAAAGATCGAGAACTTCAACATCCTGTGCCAGAACACGGAAGAGTTTCAACTCATGTTCGGGCAATGCGAAGCTGTCCTTTTTGCTTTCGTCGCCACTGAGGAAGACCTGAAGATGTTCACGCAGTATCTGAGCAGAACGTTCAAGTGCTTCTTTGGGAGCGATGCGTCCGTCGGTCCAGATTTCAATAATCAAACTGTCCATTTCTGTTTCTTCACCGACACGGGCGGAACCCTTCTGATAATTCACGCGGGTCACCGGACTGAACAGACAGTCAACAGGAATGGTACCGATGGTACGGGGAACTGAACTTTTTTCAGCGGGAAGATATCCTTTTCCGTTGATAACTTCGATTTCGGCATGGAACGGCATATCCTTGTCCAAAGTGCAGATGACCTGCTCCGGATTCAGGACTTCGACAGTTCCATCACAGACGATGTCAGCGGCAGTAACTGCGCCGGCCTTGTCTTTTTTTATCTCAAGTGTTTTTGAAGATGCGCCAACGAGATTCAAATGAACCTTTTTGAGGTTCAGGACGATCTCTGTAACATCCTCTACTACACCTTCAATTGAGTCAAACTCATGTTTTGCGCCATCAATACGGACAGAACAGATCGCTGCTCCCTCCATTGATGAGAGCAAGACACGACGCAAAGCATTACCCAATGTATGACCGAAACCGCTCTGAAGAGGAGCTGCGGTGAACTTACAGTAAGTATTGCTTGCTGTGCTTTCATCAATCACGATTGATTCAGGCATCGGAAATCCGATTGTAGATGTCATATCATCCCTCCAACGTATGTTAAATTTAGATTATTATTTATCAGCAGATACAAATAAGAGAATCAGACACGACGTCTTTTAGGAGGACGGCATCCGTTGTGCGGAACCGGAGTAATATCCTTGATGCAATTGATTTCAAGACCTGCTGCAGCGATACCGCGAACTGCGGATTCACGACCTGCGCCGGGTCCTTTGATACGTACTTCGATTTCTTTCATACCCATAAGCTGAGCTTTTTTGGCAGCATCACCGGCGATGACCTGAGCTGCATAAGCTGTGCTTTTGCGTGATCCTTTAAAACCGTTCTTGCCACCGGTTGACCAGCAGAGGACATTGCCGTGAAGGTCGGTGATGGTAACTTTTGTATTGTTGAAGCTCGCCAGAACGAATGCGATACCGGACGGAATATAGCGACCGGATTTTGCGCGACCCTGTTTGACTGCGGGTTCGGCAGCGGCAGTTTCTGCGGCAGCTTCGATATTTTTATCGAGTTCTTCAGCCATGATTATATTTCCTAACTTAATTTCAGTGTTAATCTTAAACCGCTATGCGGTGTTGATGAGAAGCCGCAGGATTAACCTTTGGCAGCCAAACGACGCTGAGTTTTGTCACGGATAGCACCGACTGTGGACTTCTTGCCTTTGCGGGTACGGGCGTTTGTTTTGGTACGCTGACCGCGGACGGGAAGACCTTTACGGTGCCGGATACCGCGATAGCAGTTGATCTGCTGAAGACGACGGATATCCGCAGAAATAACGCGACGGAGGTCACCTTCGACGAGGATATCGTTCTGAACGATGACGGTAATCGCGGAGATCATCTCCTGGGTAAGATCTTTGGCTTTCATGTCGCGGGGGATACCGCAGCGTTCAACGATTTCCAAAGCCTTTACAGGACCGATGCCATAGAGGTAACGCAATGCATATTCGACATATTTGTTACCGGGAATTTCAATACCGATGATACGAGGCATAGTTTAGTTCCTTCTATTAACCTTGTCTTTGTTTGTGGCGGGGGTTATGCGAGCAGATGACACGGATCACGCCGTTGCGTTTGACGATCTGGCAATACTCGCATCTGCGTTTAACTGATGCTCTGACTTTCATAAAAAATCCCCTTTTCGGTTTACATTGTTTTTTGCAGAAAACTGTTCAATTTGTCTGAAATCTTCCGTTTCATGCGAAGCGGAAGGCTTTTTTTTAAATACACAAAAACCCGGAGCTGCCATTCTATCTTTTTTTGAAAGAATGGAAACCAACGCCAAGTTTTACACTATGCAGTCAAAAAGATGTTTTCTCCCATCTTTTTCGCACCGGATGCACGAGCGGTGGAAAAGCGATATGCATACCTCAATGCAAACTGCATGGCGACAATATATTACACTTTTTTAATTTTTCAAGTCCATTTTATAAAAAAGTTCAAAAAAAAATTTCGTTTTTTTCTCATTTAAAGTGTTGACTATCTGAAAGTTTGTATTATTTTATATAGAGTGTTTTTTCGTTATTCAAAAAAACACACATCAAGTAATGTTCTGTTTTACAGTACTATGTATTAAAAGAAAGGAATTTGAAAAATGACAAAAAGAGATTTGGTCGTCAAGATCGCCGAAGAAACCGGCTTCATCCAGAGCGATGTCGCCAATGTTGTACAATGCACCCTCGATTTTATCGCTGCTGACCTCATGGCCGGCAACACTATCGAACTCCGCAACTTCGGTGTTTTCGAGATCAAAGTCCGCAAAAGCCGCAAGGGCCGCAACCCCAACAAACCCAAAAATGAAGTTGTCATCCCCGAACGCGCAGTCGTTAAATTCCGCGCCGGAAAAGAACTCAAAGAAGCTGTTGAAAAACTCAACACCAAAAAAATCAAATAATACATATTCTGTTACAAGGACGGTTTAAGAGCAATTTTAAATCGTCCTTCAGTCATTGAAAAGACCCAATGGCTGTTTTTTTATTTTTAAGCAAAGAGGTTTTTATGGGTAAATTTTCACCAGTTCCGGGTACCGCAGACATCTTTCCAGAGGAAAGTGCCCGTTACCGCAAAATAGAAGAAACCGGCGCCGAAATTTTCGGCCGTTACGGTTATGGAGAATTGCGCACTCCGACTTTTGAATACACAGAAGTCTTCCAGCGCGGACTCGGCGATGATACTGAAGTCGTCCAAAAAGAAATGTACACTTTTGAAGATCGCGGCGGCAGAAGCCTGACTCTCCGCCCCGAAGGAACTGCAGGTGTCATGCGCGCATTGCTCTCAACAGATGTTATGAACGGCGTTGAACAGCGCGTTTTCTACCACGGTTCAATGTTCCGCGGCGAACGCCCCGCTGCAGGCAGAAGACGAGAATTTCACCAGATCGGCGTCGAAAATGTCGGCAGGATCGCTCCTGAACTTGATGCAGAATGTATTGCCATGCTTTACCATTTTCTCAAGGAAATCGGCATCGGAGATGCAGAAGTCAGAATAAACAGCCGCGGCATTGCCGAAGACCGTATTGAATCAGGTAACGCGCTCCGCGAATACTTTTCAAAACACATCGATCAAATGTGCGACGACTGCAAAGTAAGACTTGAAAAAAATATATGGCGTATCCTCGACTGCAAACAGCAATGCTGCCGCGACATCATCAAAGATGCGCCAGATTACAGACTCTTTTTCAGCGAAGATTCCCGCAACTATTTCAAAACAGTCTGCGAAACTCTGGATGCTTTGAAAGTTCCCTATATTGTCGATCCTCTGCTGGTTCGCGGTCTGGATTATTATGTTCATACCGTTTTTGAGCTCACTCACAACGGACTCGGCAATTCAATCGCTATCGCAGGCGGCGGCAGATACGAACTCTTTCTCCCCGGACAGAACCGTCCGGTAAGAGGTGTCGGTTTTGCTGCCGGTATTGAGCGTCTGCTCATGGTGCAGGACATCCTCAATATCAACAATGCAGACAAAGGCAAAGACCTGATTTATCTCGTTTCCATCGGAGATGACGCCCGCAAGGCAAATATCGAACTTGCCGGACAGCTCCGCTACAATAAATTCAATGTCGCACTCGAAGTCGAAAACCGTTCAATGAAAGCTCAAATGCGCTCCGCCAACAACAGCGGTGCAAAATTTGTGGTTATCCGCGGCGACAACGAACTCGCAGAAAACTGCGCCGTCATCAAAAATATGACCGACGGGACAGAAAAGAAAATTACCGTTGACAAAATTTACGAAAATCTTGTATAATAATACAGAAAGGAAAAAATTGTGAACAAAAAGAATCTTATTTTTATCGGCGCTCCCGGTTCAGGCAAAGGCACTATTTCCAATCTGCTTATGGAACTTGCCCCCCTCGCCCACATCTCAACCGGTGACATTCTCCGCGATGAAATCAAACGCGACACCGAACTCGGCCGTCAGGCATCAGTCATTATGCAGCAGGGCGGACTTGTTTCCGATGAAATCGTCGTCGGCATGGTCAAAGAACGCCTCGCCAAAGATGACTGCAAACAGGGATTTATTCTCGACGGATTCCCCCGCACTCTCAATCAGGCTGAATTGCTCAATCAAGTTCTCGCCGACCTCGGCATGACTCTTGATGCAGTCGTATTTTTCAATGTCAAAGATGAAACTCTGCTCGCCCGCCTCACCTCCCGTCTGAGCTGCAAATGCGGTGCTGTTTTCAACAAAATCGGTATGCCTCCCAAAGTCGAAGGCATCTGCGATAAATGCGGCGGCGAACTCTATCAGCGCGCCGATGACTCTCTCGAAACCGCACAGAACCGCTTGAGCGTTTTCTACAAACAGACACAGCCCGTTATCGATTATTACCGCACAACCGGCAAAATGATCGAACTCAAAGATATGGATAAAGCAGATTCCATGGTTCTTTTGAAGAAAGAGTTGTTTTAATGGCTGCAAATTTTGTCATCCATTCCGAAGAGGAAATCAGCCGCATACGCGCCGCTGCAGCGGCTACTGCACGCGTCCGCGATGAACTGGCACTGCGCGCATGTCCCGGCATGTCAACTCTCGAACTCGATGAAATCGCAGGTGCTTTGATTGCCGCAGAAAACGGCAGAAGCGCATTTCTCGGTTACGGCGGTTTCCCGCGCAATATCTGCATTTCCGTCAATGAAGAAGTCGTTCACGGAATCGGAGTTGCCGACCGCATCCTCACCGAAGACGATATCGTAAGTATTGATGTAGGAGTTGAACTCAACGGCGCCATGGGCGATACCGCTTTGACTTTTCCATTGCGCAAAGATCCGTCCGATGCCGTCAAACTGCTCCTCGACACCACCCGCGACGCTCTGATGGCGGGTATTGAGCAGGCTGTTTGCGGCAACTATCTCAACGATATTTGTTCCGCTATCGAAAAAGTCGCAAAAGCAAAAAAACTCGGTGTCGTCCGCGATTTCGTTGGACATGGTACCGGTATCAAACTTCATGAACCGCCGGAAATCCCCAATTTCCGTATGGCTTCACG
>JAZSRU010000189.1:0-7793 GCA_045538635.1 Victivallaceae bacterium | reverse complement strand
CGACATGGCTACGATCCGACTTCGGGGGGATGTCCTGCCCAGGCGTGGAGTATGAGTGAATTCGGCAGAGTTTATCATCTGCTGACAAATAAAAAAGGAAGATAAAATGGAAAAGTCGCGTTTGTTGGAATACGCACGCTTGATCGTGAAAAAAGGTTTGAATCTTGATAAAGGTCAGAATGTTGTTTTGAGTGCCAATCTGGAGCAGTTGGATTTTGTCCGTACCGTTATAAAAGAGTGTTATCTCGCAGGTGCCGGACGCGTTGTCGTCAATTGGATGGATATGGAAATTGATAAAATGGCGCAGGATTTTCAGACAGAAGATGATTTGTCTGTGCTGATGCCGTGGGAAACTGCCCGCTGGCAATGGATGACAGAAAAGTTTCCCGCCCGGTTGTGGCTTGATTCTGATGATCCGGACGGCATGGATGGCGTGGATCAGGAGAAATATGCGCGGACACTCGGCGCACGTTTGAAGCAGATCAAGCCTTTTCGTGATAAAATAGAAAATAAACATCAATGGTGCATTGCCGCTGTCCCCGGTGTGAATTGGGCAAAAAAAGTTTTTCCTGATCTTGCTGAAAATGAAGCAGTTGAAAAACTCTGGGAGGCAATTCTTGAGGCTTCCCGCGCCAATGGGGATGCAATCGGCAACTGGTGCGAACATAACAAAAGAGTGCATGATTTAAGCCGGAAACTCAATGATTTGCACTTGAAAGAGCTTGAATACAAATCCGCCAACGGTACTGATTTCAGAGTCGGGTTGATGGATGACGGTATTTTTGCGGGTGGTTCTGAAGTTGATTTGAACGGCAGGGAATTCAATCCAAATATCCCGTCGGAAGAGATTTTCACTACTCCGGAACGCGGAAAAGCTGAAGGCTGGGTGGTTTCAACCAAGCCGTTGTCTTATCAGGGAACTCTGATCGACAAATTTGCCATCCGTTTTGAGAACGGCAAGGCAGTTGAAGTCCGGGCGGAAAAAGGGTTGACCGCATTGGAAAAAATGATCGCTATGGATGAGGGTGCGCCTTATCTCGGAGAATGTGCGCTTATTGCAGAAGATTCTCCGATAAATAATTGCGGTATTCTCTTTTATAATACTCTGTTTGATGAAAATGCTTCATGTCATCTCGCACTCGGCCGTGGTTTTGATATCTGCCTCCGTGATTTTGATAAATACACACAGGAGGAAATTCATGCCAAAGGTGTCAATGAAAGTACTATTCATGTCGATTTTATGATCGGAGCGCCGGATATGGCGATTACCGGTATAACCGCTGAAGGTAAAAGAATTCCGCTTTTTCGTAACGGCAACTGGGTGATATGATAATTTTGTGTTTGAATTTTTGATATTTGCGGATAAAATATATTCCTTGCAGTAATATAAGGAGTATGTTATGAATATCAAAACAAAATCGGACGAAAAAAAGAGATTTTTGGATTTTTTGTCAGCAGGGGAATTGTCGGAAAATACACTTTTGTCTTATTGGAACACGGTTTTGCAGTTCAGAAATCTTTTCGGAGAAATAGAGCGCAATAATATTTACTCATATAAGGGTTATCTGCTGGAAAATTACAAGGTGAAAACCGTCAATTTGCGTATTCAGGCTCTCAATAAATATCTTGAATTTATCGGTAAATCTGATTTGAAGCTGAAATTTGTCAAAGTCCAGCAGCGGAATTTTCTTGAAAATGTTATAAGTGATGCTGATTACCGTTATTTTGTTGCCTGTTTGAAGCGGGATGAACGCTGGAACTGGTATTTTATTGTCCGTTTTCTGTGTGCCACAGGGGCGAGAATTTCAGAACTGGTACAGATAAAAGTTGAAGATGTTGAGATCGGTTATGTCGATATTTACGGCAAAGGCGGCAAACAGAGGCGGCTTTATATTCCCCGTCGTCTGGTCAATGAGGCTTTGAGCTGGTTGAAAAAAAACAATCGCGAATCCGGATTTATTTTTCTCAACCGTTATAATGAGCAGATCAGTCCGCGTGGTGTTTCCAATCAGTTGAAGGTTTTTGCAAAAGAGTATAAAATCAATCCGCAAGTGGTTTATCCGCATTCATTCAGACACCGTTTTGCTAAAAACTTTCTGGAAAAATTTTCTGATCTCGCTCTGCTTGCCGATCTCATGGGCCATGAGAGTATTGAAACGACAAGGATATATTTGCGGCGGACTTCCTCCGAACAGCAGAAAATTGTTGATACTGTTGTAACCTGGTGAGCAGTAAAAAAATACGGCTGCCGTATTTTTTACGGACAGCCGTGAAGTGAATTGTTTTTCCGGTAATCAGAGGGTTACACCGTCTTTGAAAATGGCGATTTCATAATCGCGGCGTTTTTCGCCGGATGTTGCAAGACCGTTTGCAACCTGCAGAATATATTCTACAAAGTTATGTGTTGCCGGATTTTTCTGTGCATCATAGTCGATCCAGTTTGCTTTGCGTTCTGCGAGGTCGGAATTGGTGGCGACTTTGACAGTCGGAACAACGGAACCCATCGGATTGCCTCTCCCGGTGGTAAAGAGAATGATATGACATCCTGCTGCCGCCAGAACTGTACAGGCAACAATGTCATTGCCGGGGCCGGTGAGCAGATTCAGCCCTCTGGTTGAGAGTCTGCCTCCATAGGGAAGGACATCAACTACCGGAGTCATACCGCCTTTTTGCACACATCCGAGAGATTTATCTTCCAGAGTGGTGATGCCTCCGGCTTTATTGCCCGGGGATGGGTTTTCGTAAACGACCTGATTGTGATTTTCATAATAAGCTTTGAAATCATTGATCATGGCAACGCATTTGTCAAAAATTTCACGGTTGATGCAGCGGTTCATGAGCAAGGTTTCAGCGCCGAACATTTCCGGAACTTCGGTGAGGACGGAAGTTCCGCCGCGTGTAACCAGCCAATCGGAAAATCTGCCGACAAGCGGATTTGCAGTAAGTCCGGAGAATGCATCACTTCCGCCGCATTTTAAACCGACTTTGAGTTCAGAAACAGGAATTTCTGTGCGGTTTTGAACGCGTTTTGCTTTGAGTTCGGCGATAAGGTCAAGACCCTTTTGAAATTCATCTTTTTCTTCCTGTGCAGTCATGAAGCGGATGTTGAGATTTGAAATATCACCGAGGCGTTTTTTGAAACTGTCGAGAGTATTGTTTTCACATCCAAGACCGATGACGAGGACCCCGCCTGCATTGGGATTGCGGACGAGAGCTGCAAGCAGATCGGCAGTCATTTCGTGGTCATCGCCCATTTGGGAACAGCCGTAAGGATGACAGAGCGGAATGGAATCTGTTTCGTTTGCGAGGTTGCGGACCAGACCGTTTACGCAGCCGACAGTCGGAATGATCCAGATATCATTGCGGATACCGACCTGACCGTCAGGACGGCGGTATCCCATGAAAGTACGGTCGCAGATGATTTGCGGCAGTTGAAAATCGGGAGTGTATTGATATTCAAGCTGTCCTGAAAGGTTGGTTTTGACATTGTGGGTGTGAACATGAGTTCCGGCTGCAATGTCTTCAAGTGCATGACCGATCGGCATACCGTATTTGATGATATTTTCGCCTTTTTTGATATCTTTGAGGGCGATTTTATGACCTTTGGGGATATCGGCAAGCGCGCCGTTTTCACCGGCAGCGAGTGAGTCCATGGCGACTGCGACATTATCGAGAGAGTGAATTTTGAGAATTTTATCCATTTAGAGAATGTCCATGGTTGCCTGTTCGATGCCTTTTTCGGCGATATTGCGGAGGTCGGCGGCGAGCAGTGAAACAAAGCCGTCGATTTTGGAGAGGTCTTCACCCCAGAATGTTGTGTTGGCGAGGACAGCTGCGGCTTTTGCCTCGTAATCAGCGGGAAGAGATTTCATGAAAGCAATGTAATCCGCATCATCGTTGAGAGTATAATCGCCGTCTGTGGTATAGAAAGTGATGAGAGCTGCGAGTGAAAAGACCAGTCCCTGCGGCAGATTGCCGGTGATTTTGAGGTAATCGAGGAGAGACGGGAGATTTCTGACTTTGAATTTTGAAATACTGTTCAGGGAAATCGACAGCAGCTGATGGTTGGCAAACGGATTTTTGAAGCGTTCGAGAATGGATGAAGCGAATGCTTTTTTCTCATCATCGGGAAGCTGAACAGTTTTGAAAATTTCGTCGAAAAGGAGTTTTTCAACAAATTTGCCGTAAACAGGATGTCCGACCATCTGATCGACGGTTTTGCATCCGCCGAGGTATGCGCCGAGAACTGAACCGGTATGTGCGCCGTTGAGGAAGCGTACTTTGCGTTCGCGGTAAGGTTTCTGGTTGTCGGTAACAATGACGTTCAAACCGGCTTTATCAAACGGCAGTTCATCGAGAATTGTGCGCGGACCTTCGATAACGAAAAGATGGAAGATTTCACCGCAGTCGATGAGGTTGTCCGAATATCCGCATTCTTCGCAGATTTGAGCCGCTTCATTGCGGGGATAACCGGCAACGATACGGTCAACGAGAGTATTGAAAAAGGTATTTTCGGTTTCGATGTATTTTTTGAAATCTTCACCGAGTTTCCAGTCGTCAGCGTATTGGAGAATGTATTTTTTGAGGGTTGCGCCGTTTTTGTCAATGAGTTCGCAGGGGATTACGAGCAGACCTTTTTTGCCGTATTTGAAGCGTTCATAGAAAAGCGAGGTGATTTTGGCGGGGAAAGATTGCTGCATTCTGCCGGGAGTGTATTTTTCGGGGACATATTCAATACCGGCTTCGGTGGTATTTGAGAAAATGAAGCGGAGATCATCGGAGCAGAAAGTATCAATGACAGAGGTCCATTCAGTTTTGGGATTGAAACAGCCTTTGACGCATTCGATAATCTCTTTTTTGGCGATAACATTGCCGTTTTCGACGCCGCGGAGGATCAGTGTATAAAGTCCCTGTTGCTGATTGATCATATCAGCCATGCCTTTTTCGATTGGCTGAACGATTTGTACGGCGGCATTGAAATTGCATTTGTTATTCATTTCCTGAATCATCCAGTCGATGAAAGCGCGGAGGAAGTTTCCTTCGCCGAACTGGAGGACTTTGACGGGAGACTGCAATGGATTTTTTCTTGAAAGCTGTTCCATTTTTCTGTACCTTTTTGATTTGATTAATCGTTATAGCATGAATTACTGTTTTTTAATTTAAATTTTTTTGTGTTAAAAAAAATCCCCGATTCCTGAAAAATCGGGGGATTCTGATTGCCGGAATTACTTGCGGCGGATAGACAAAGCATTGGTGATTTCAATGTATTTGTCGTGATTTTCTTTGGAAAGATAAGCAAGAAGTTTTTTGCGGCGGCTGACCATGTTGAGAAGACCGCGGCGGGTGCTGTGATCTTTTTTGTTGGCGCGGAGATGCTCGGTGAGCTCATTGATGCGCTGGGTCAGGATTGCGATCTGAACTTCGGGGGATCCGGTGTCGCCTTCGAAGCGTGCGAACTTGGCGATGATTGCGGATTTGACGTCTTTTTCCATAATAAAATCCTTTCGTGCCGTGAAGCAAATCTCCCCCCATGGGAGACCACTGCATCGGTCGTTTTGTTTAATATACATCCGGTATGCGGATTTTTCAAACTGCAAAATGATTTTTTTTGCAGAAAATCAGCGTTGTGATGCTTCGCGGATCATATCTATAAACTCTTCTTTTGAAACATCTTCGAGATTTTTTCCTTTGCGGTGGAGCTTTTCGTTGAACTTGATTGCGGTTTCCGCCATGTGTTCATGAGTTCCCTCTGAGCCGCCGGCGATGGTGAAGTTTTCGCCGCGGGTGATGCGTTTATGTCCGTCTTTGTTGTCGAAGCCGATGCCGAGGAGCTGTGATTTTGTCTGTGATTCCGGGAGCATATTTATCCTTTCCGCTGTATCCTGCTGATAATATAACACTTTTTTTGAAAAAGACAAGCTCTTGAAATTTGCAAAAAGATATAAAGTGTGCTATAATATAGCAATAATATTTTTCATTATATTTATCAAGGAGTATTTATGAAAGCTTTTTTTGTGTTTTCCGGTCAGGGCGCACAGGCTCCCGGAATGGGTAAGGACCTTTATGAATCCTCTTCCCGTGCCAAGGCGATTTTTGATGAGGCTGATGCTGTTCTCGGTTATAAGTTGAGTGATATCTGCTTCAATGGTCCTGCTGAAACTCTGACAGAAACCAGATATTGTCAGGTTGCAATTTATACCATGAGCTGTGCTGCACTTGAAGCATTCCGCGAAAAATATGATGTTGAAGCCGTCAGTTGTGCCGGGTTGAGTCTGGGGGAATACGGCGCATTGTATGCTGCCGGAGCATTTTCTTTTGCCGACGGTTTGAAGCTGCTCAATAAACGCGCCGAACTTATGGATGTCTGCTGCAAAAATACTTGCGGCGGCATGGCTTCAGTTCTCGGCGGCGATCCTGCTGTCATAAAAGAAACTGCCGGAGAGTGCGATATTGATGTAGCCAATTTCAACAGCCCCGGTCAGATCGTTGTCAGCGGCGAAAAAGATAAAGTCAATGCCTGCGTCGATGCTTTGAAAGCAAAAGGTCTGCGCAAAGTTATCGTTCTCAATGTCGCCGGCGCGTTTCATTCCCGTTTGATGCAGCCCGCCGGAGAAGGTCTGGCAAAAGTTCTCGCTGAAACTGAGATTAAAATGCCGCAGGTTCCTGTTTATCACAACTTTACTGCCGCTCCCGCAGCCGATGTCAATGCGCTTAAAGCAAACCTCGCTGCCCAGGTTGCCGGTAGCGTTCAGTGGGAAGGCTGCGTCCGTGCTATGGTCGAAGCCGGTGCTGATACTATGATCGAATTCGGCCCCGGAAATGTGTTGACCGGCTTGCTTCGCCGCACTCTCCCCGAAGTTCCATATTTCAATATCAATTCAACTGAAACATTAGATAAATTCAACGCCTAAAACAAAAGGAAAATCATTATGTGTAAAAAATTGGAAGGTAAAGTCGCCCTCGTTACCGGTGGTGCCAGAGGTATCGGTAAAGCAATTTGTGAACGCCTCGCCGCCGAAGGCGCAGCTATCGCTGTCGTTGATATCATGCTCGATGTCGCACAGGCAACCGCAGATGAATTCTGCTCAAAAGGTATCAATGCCAAAGCTTATGCCGCAAACGTTGCCAAAATGGAAGATGCAGAAGCTACTGTTGCCGCTGTCGTCAAAGATTTCGGCCGCCTCGATATCCTCGTCAACAATGCAGGTATCACCCGCGATACTCTGATGCTCCGCATGACTGAACAGGATTGGGATGCAGTTATCGCTGTCAACCTCAAAGGTACTTTCAACTTCACCAAAGCTGTTGTCCGTCCCATGATGAAACAGCGCGCCGGCAAAATCGTCAACATCGCTTCTGTTGTCGGCCGTATGGGCAATATCGGTCAGGCTAACTATTCCGCTTCCAAAGCCGGTGTCATCGCTCTTGCCAAAACCACCGCCAAAGAATTTGCCAGCCGCAATATTCAGGTCAATGCTGTCGCTCCCGGCTACATTATTACCGATATGACCGGCAAACTCTCACAGGAAGCTACTGATATGTTCCTCAAAATCATTCCCGCAGGCCGCGGCGGTACTCCCGCTGATGTCGCCAATGTCGTCTGTTTCCTCTCTTCTCCCGATTCAGACTATGTTACCGGTCAGGTAATCAACGTCGATGGCGGTATGTTGATGTAATAGATTGGTGTATTTGCAGGGGGAGAAGAAAAAAACTTTTGGCGTTCCACCCGCCTTTTTATAAGGTTCTTTTCTTCTCCCCCTGCCTTGTCCCGCCATAGCCTTCGGCGACGGCGG
>JAZSRU010000166.1:0-14171 GCA_045538635.1 Victivallaceae bacterium | reverse complement strand
CAATCGTCAAACACATCGCTCTCATCCATAACGGCAAAGCCGAGATTATCAGTAATCCTGATGCCGGAGCAGAATTCCGCATCATATTGCCTCTTTAATCCAATCCTTTACTGGCGGCAGGAGAAATCTTGCCGCCTTTTTTGCAAAAAAATGGTCATTGTTTCGTCAAACTGCGAAAATATCTCTGTTTTCAGCATTTTTGAAAACAGAAACAAATTTTCTACTCAAGCGAAAGGACTTTTTCTCCGAAACAAACGCAATATGCCCCGAAAAAAGATACCAACTTGCGCCCTTACTCTTTACTCTTGTTGTCAAATGAGAAATTAAATAACGGCATCCACGGGATCAATGCATTGGAATTATAATTTATCAATCCGATTTGCAAACCGCCAGTTGCTTGATTTACCAACCCGATTTGGATTCCATTCCCCATGGTATCGCCCATTGGACCGATATTGATCAGTCCAAGCATGAGACCATTGTTTCTATGGATCATATTCGCAGGGGCAATGGATACGCCATAATTGTCTCCCATCACCATCCATATCCCTGATATTGAAATGCCGCAATGTTTTTTCCAGGCAAAATTGGCAATGCTGGCATAACTGAACCCATAAACATTGTTGGGAAAAGTACCAAGCCACAACGCTATATTTATACCATAAATATCGGATCTATCGTCGAACAACGAAACTGGCACACAGGAAAGTTGTACCGGAGTCCATGATGCAGAAAACAAATGAAAACAATGAGATTCTTTTTTTGTATCTGCTATCGTAGTTTCAGTCGCATAAGTTATGTTGCATATACTGAATACTATAATAAGCAAAATTACAGAAAGGACTGATTTGAATTTTATCATATTTGTTCCCGTTTAATAAAAAGGTTTTATCAAAGAAAAATAAGAAATACAACAAGGATAATCCAACTCATACATAGTGTCGGATAAAGCAACAGCCATGCTGCAAAGATAAATGCTCTCCAAATCATTTTTATCGGGAATTTCCATATTGTTATACTGCCAAAAACAAGTATAAATGCAGCCGCAATGAAATATCCCCAGTAAGCAGCTGCATAACACAGCCAAAACGCAATCTCATTATTGCAATAAAAACAAAGTAAATACAACCATGGAATAAATGCTGTGATCAGCACGGACACCCCGGTTATCCAAAGGTTCCGTTTCAGTTTATTTGAAGATTTTTCCATGAGAGTTTTCCTTTCAACAGTTAATATAACAGAGCAAGGTACTTATTGCAAGCGGAAACTCTTATTTTTTATTTTTTAATCATACGAAGCGTAAGCGGAGTGCTTCATAGCTGAATGAAATGAAGTTGCTTCATATTGTGAAGTGAAACGAAACAATGCTTCATAGCGGAATGAAATGAGGCGGCTTCATCTGAAAAGGCTTCATTTTTATGAAGCACGCCAGACGGCGTATGAAGCGGCACTGCGTGCCATGAAGCGCACCTTCGGTGCATGAAGATATTATGAGAGACACAAGAGGTCTTTCACGTTTCTGTCTGAAAATAAAAAAAGCGGTTTGCCTCTTGATAAAAACGGATTTATGTTAATCCAAGAACAACGAAGTCGTGTAGTACGCTTCAAAAAAACAGGAGGACAAACCATGAATAATGTATCACAGCAACAAGAAAAAATCTACTTCGGTTTAGATATTTCTCAAAAGACTATTGAAATTTTTGTTTTAAAAGGTGAAAAAGGTGTTTCTTTTGGCAAAATTTCAAACACCCAAAAGAGTTTGAATGAATTTTTTGATAAAGTACCTGTTCCGTCTGAATCAATAGTTGTTGCTCTTGAAACCGGCACGCACTCTGCTTGGATCAGCCGTTTACTTGAAGCTCGTGGATATGATGTTATTGTTGCGCACGCCCGAGATTTGGCGTTCATTTATAAAGGTGATAAAAAAAGTGATCAAATAGATGCTGAAAAATTAGCTCGAATGGCTCGAGCAGATAAAAAACTACTGCATCCGGTAAAACTAATGGACAAAAAACGTCAATAGGATTTGATTGCGATAAAGGCGCGGGATTTGTTGGTCAGGCAAAGAACCAATATCATTAACTCAATTCGTGGTTTTGTGCGAAGTTTGGGAATAGAAGATGTGGAATACAGTCACGAAACAATAAATCAAATGTATGACACATTACCATCAGAAATTCAACAAAATTTGCGTGGATTGTTTGAAACTTTGACAGCAATAAACAGCTCAATAAAAAATTATGATAAAAGAATAGAAAAATTAGCCAAAGATTATTCGGAAACCAAAACACTGCAACAAATAAAAGGCGTTGGTCCTCTGATTGCCTTGAGTTTTGCACTAATTATAGGCGATCCCCAGCGTTTCAGTTCCCGGGAATGTGCAGCATATATCGGATTGATTCCCAAACGGGATCAATCAGGAGAAGTGGATAAACAACTGGGAATAACAAAGTGTGGAAATAAGTTGTTAAGGAGGTTGCTTGTACAAGGAGCTCAATATATTATGGGAGCATTTGGAGAGGACTGTGATTTACGAGATTTCGGCAATCGAATTGCCATAAGAGGTGGAAGTATTGCCCGAAAAAAAGCAAAAGTCGCTGTCGCCCGTAAACTGGCAATTACCATGCTGGCATTGTGGCGAAATCCAGATGTCGCGTATGATCAGCATTTCAAAAGCAATCATAAACGGGTAAAAAATGCTTGAAACAGATTTTTGATATGCAACAAAAACAGAATTAAGGAAGAAAATCACGGAAAGAAGATTTTAAGGAATTGCTTTTTGTCCAGTCTTGATGATCTCGGAGGCTTCGCAAATCAGATATCGCCAATATCATAATAAAGATTGTCGTGAAGATTTAGACATCGGGACGGACATTTATCAGGCGTCGCTTCCTGGCAGAAGCATTACAGAACGCGAATAGGAGCAAGACAAAAGCAGCTTTTTAGAATCATCTTTCGCTGATTATCAACTTTTTTACGATTTTTTCGCAAATAAAACTTGACAAATAGTCTCTCATAGGAGGGATGTCATGCAGAAAATAAAAAAGCGGCAGTAAATTTATTTAAACTGCCGCTCTATTTATTTTATGCGTGAGATTTTTTCATCCGGGCAAAAAAAATGGTCGGGATAGCGAGATTTGAACTCGCGACCTTTTGTCCCCCAGACAAACGCGCTAACCAGGCTGCGCTACATCCCGACTTGTTGAGGCATAATATACCCCGGATTTCAGAAAAAGCAAGCGTTTTTTTGAAAAATAACGCTTTTTTTCAGAATTGGCAGTCCCACCAGGAGTCGAACCTAGACTAAATGAACCAAAATCACTTGTGCTGCCATTACACCATGGGACTGTCCGTTACATCCTATAACATACTACACTTTTTGAAAAAATCCAATTTTTTTTGAAAAAATTTCAAGATTTTTAACTGTGAAAACTTCAGTTTACCAGTAATATACGGTTTATGGCTATATAATTTTTCGCTTTTGAATCTTTTACATAAAGAGGACCGGAAAATTTTACTGACATATAAACATCGTATGTATTTTCTTTTTCCGTCGCTGCCGGATCAAAAGCATTCGGTATGCGGCATTGTAGAACCCATGAATTTGTTCCGTAAAAATAAATCATATTATGTTTCAGGGTGATTTTTCCGACTTTTATGATATGAAATTTTTCATCCTGTGCGACATCGGAATTTTTTATTACTTTACTGCACAATGCCCGCTTGTTTTTCATATCATAGATGCCGAAATTTGTTTTGCCGTTAACTGTTTTTTTAGGTACATGGTCTCCGGCGGCGATTGCTTTGCTGTTTATGCATGAAGCATTGTCGTCAATAATATCAACGGAGGCAAATTTATGGAAAAAATAGTATGGCATATCAATAACACGGCGGCCCTTGAATTGTTCAGGAATCGGCGGAGGATTGTTTATTTGTATTGCAGAGTTTTTGTATTCCTGTAAATTTTTGAGCAGTTTATTATATGTACCTTTGACATCTTTGGGCGGATAATAGTATTTGATTGCGGCAGTTGCAAGTTCAATATATCTGTCAAGCATTTTGCTGATATCATATTTCCGTTTGGCATTTTGCAGATCAAGTTTTTGACTGCGGAAGAAAAATCCGGCATAAACAGGAACGAGTTCGCGTTCGATATTTGCTTTGATTTTTTCATTGTCAGCTTTGGATAACGCACGGTCAAAAATATCAAAAACACGATCAAAAAATGCAATATCCAAATATGTGCGTTGTGCCGGTGGTATTTCTCCCAGCGGTGCGGTAAAACTCTGTTGTTTCTTATTGAGGAACACAAAATATTCTGACATTTCATTGGCGGCTTTGCCGTACATGCCTTTGAAAAAATCAGCCATTTCTTTTTCTGCATCAAGAGACGGATCATTCATCAAACGGAATCCGAGATAGCGTTTCAGCGCGAAAAATGATGTGGATGCAGGAGTTTCACATTCAACAAAAACACTGTTGACATTGATTGTGCTGTAATATTTTATATTGTGAATAATTGCATCGGTATTAATGTACGGCGGGCATCGTGAAGCATCAAGACCGAAAAGTTTCCAGTAGTCCCAAATCGCAAGATTTTCTGCATTACGGCTCCATTTTTGTATGATTTCCAATGCCTGTTTATTATTGGGATGATTGACGGGGCGCATTGTATCCGCGTGTCCATGCCCGCCGAATTCTCTGCCGAGCATGGCAAGATGGATTATGACATTTTTGCGCGGTTTGAAAGTTTTCGGCGGCTCAATAGAATAAAGATAGGCAAAAGTGCGTATTTGAATGCCGGGGCAGAATTTCTCTGCTTCTTCTGCAATATAATTTATAAATTGAATGAGAGGAGCAGAATAAGTACCTTCTTTTTTTACAAGTTCTTTACAAGTTTTGCAGTAACACGGGTTGGGGTTGTCATTGGCACTGATGTCATAAATCAACGGTGGCGGCACATTGCGTTTGGCAGCCTCTTTGCGGTCAGCTTCAACAAATGATTTGAGTATTTCAAGTGTGAGTTTGCGTGCTTCGGGATTTGTCATGCATATCTGTCCGCGGGAATCGGTAATGCGTTCGCCATTGTTGTTCTGTGAAAAAAGTTCAGGTTTGTTTTTGGGAAATTTTGAGGAATAACGGTTGAATGTATGATGCTGATCCGGACGCCCGATAAGCGGATAATCCAAAGGTGTGCTGCGTGTATAACCCTGTCCGCGGTTGCGGAGTTTGAATATTTGTGATGCAGTGTACCAGTCCAGAGTATCATAAATTTGCCGCAGATGGAAATAAGGTTTGCCTGCAATATTGATTGTGGGAATAGTAAAATTTTTCAAAGCCGCTCCAGACGCACAAATCGCTCGTAGATGAGGTAAAAGCTATTGTTGAGGAATACTTTTCAAATTCTGATTTAAGCGTGGAGCGGATCGCGGAGCTGCTGCATGTTGACCGTACTGTTTTGAGCAAAGTTTTTTCAAGCCAGCAGCATACGACGATTATAAAATATATCACGGCACGGCGTATGCAGGAAGCCGGTATGCTGTTGCGTGAAACAAATCTGTCGATCAGTGAGATCGCCGCACGATGCGGTTATTCAACACATAATTATTTCACCAAAGCAGTAAGACATTTTTACGGTTTGACTCCACAGGAAATCCGTATAAGATACTGTGTATGACGGTCTGAATTGAAATTATTTATCTGCTGTTCCGCATATTGTCAGACGGTATCCGGATTTGACAGTTTGTTTTTGCAATGCCAGCATTCGTAATAGATCAGTCCTGCAAATATCACCAGACTGCATGGAACTACGAGTATTGTTCCCGTCAGACCGAATTTATCGCCGCACCATCCCATCAGCCATGAGAATACTCCCGCCCCCGGAATCCCCATCGCTGAAAAATAAATGTACAGCAATGTTGAATCACAATGCGGCATATTCAGCACTCCGTAAACTTGTGTAACCGGCCAGTACGGACCGATCCCGATCCCCGCCAGAAACAGCAGGATATAAAGCATTGTAAACATTATCCAAACCGGCATACTCCCCGGTTTCAGTATTGCCAGCAGCAGAGTTACCGGTATCGTTCCCAATGCTGCACTCATGACGATATAACGCAGATTTGACGGTTTGGAAATATAACCGGAAACGGTTCGTCCGAGAAACATACCCGCTGCAATAGTTCCGGTTCCGAGTCCGGCAACGAAGACGCTTGTTTGAAAATTCAGTTCGATATATGCCGCGGACCAGAATGTGAGTCCGAATTCTGCTCCGGCTCCGAAAAACATTGCCGCACAACAGCGCCAGAATCGCGGCTCTTGCAGAATGATTTTTGTTTTGTTCACCAGAGAGCTGAAATCAGTTTTTTCGCGGGTTTCAGGATATTTTTTTGCCGGATTCTCACGCCAGAGCAGGCTCAATGATGCCAGTATGGTCAATCCGCCGACGGCGGCGATGATCATTCTCCATGGAGTTCCGGCAACAGTCAATCCGCCGACGATCAGCACCGCTCCGGCGATCCCGACCGACCAGAATGAATGCCCGATCCCGACATAACGCTCCGGCTCAACAGGATGCAGATCCTGGATGAATGGAGTTGCGATACCTTCGCAGATGCCTTCTCCTGTTCCGGCGATGATCAGACACAGAATCAGCATCCAGTACTGGGTGGCGAATGCACAGCACAGAATACCTGCACCGAAAAGGAAAACGCTGGTTCCGAGAGTCAGCCTTTTGCCGATTTTGGCGGCGATTATTCCGCATGAAAGCAGCGATATCGTCATGAAAATACTTCTGACTGCGTGCAATGTGCCACCGGCAGCTTTGCCGCCGTCATCCAGCGGAAAACCGAGCGATTTGCCGATGCCTACGATCAGCAGCGGGATGACCAGAGAACACATTGCATACATGGCAAATGCCGCATAGGATGCGTAATCGTAGCGGCCGAATTTCAATTTATTTTTTGTCATTGGCAGTTATTTTTTTATGTTGTCGTAATTGTGCATGGGGAAATTGCGCTGTCTTGCCGCTTCATAAAGCAGAATTGTAGTGGCGGTGGCGACATTGAGGGAATCTATTTTGCCGAGCATGGGTATAACGACTTTCAAATCTGAATCATTCATCCAGAAATCGGTCAATCCGGTCTGCTCTCTGCCGACGACAATGGCAACCGCCTGAGTGAGATCGACATCGGTATATTTTTTATCGGTGTGAGGAGTGGCGGCGAGAGTTTTGATATTGTTTGCGCGGAGCCATGCCATTGCTTCTTCGGATGTTGCTTCTGCCAGCGGCACGGAAAATAATGCTCCAGTACTGGCGCGGATGACATTGGGATTGTAAATATCGGTACATTTGTCGCAGATGATGAGGCCGTCAACTCCGGCGGCATCAGCGCTGCGGAGCATGGAGCCGGGATTGCCGGGTTTTTCGATAGCTTCTGCAACGAGATAGAGTCCGTTGGGGACTATCGGCATATCGGCGAGAGTGTGCCGTTTCATTCTGGCAATGGCGATCAGGCCTTCCGGGCGGTCGCGGTAGGCGAGTTTTGTCAGGATTTGCGGTGTAACCTGCATGACTTTTACGCCGTTTTCAGAGAGAGATTGGAGAAGTGTGTATTCATTTTCGCCGAGGAATTGTTCCGGCGCAAAGAAACATTCGAGGATTTGCATTCCGTATTCCTGCCCTCTGGTGAGTTCGCGGTATCCCTCCAGCAGAGTAAGCTGTTCTTTTTCGCGGTCGCGTCTTTCGCGCAGTTTGACTGCGTGTTTGACAGAATTGTTCTGAAAGCTTGTTATCTTTAAAAATTCCATAAAAAACTCCGTTTTATTGCAAATATTACTATAATATACACTATTTTTCCGGAAATTAAAATAAAATATGTTGGTATTTTGCAAAAAAGAGGCTAAATTATAGAATAATTTATCTGAACAGGATTTTTATGAAAAAATATGCTCTTATTCTCGCCGGCGGTATCGGTTCGAGAATGAATTCATCTATACCGAAACAATTTCTGGAACTGGCTGGCGAGCCGGTTCTGGTTCACACTTTGCGCAGATTTAATGTTCATCCGCAGATCGATGGTATTGTATTGGTAATGCATGCAGATTATATCTCGGAGGGAGCGGAAATCGCAGAAAATGCCGGAATAGATAAATTGCTGAAGATTGTTCCGGGAGGCTCCAGCCGCAAACAAAGTTCGTACAATGGAGTTATGGCTTTGCCGGAAGAGGATTCGTATGTATTGATTCATGATGCGGCGCGTCCTTTTGTCAGCGACAGGATAATTACTGACTGCTGTACAATTCTGGATGAATGTCAGGCGGCAAGTACAGTTGTAAAAGCTGGCGATACAGTTTATCTCGTCGATGAAGAGGCAAAAGTGGAAAGTATTCCCGACCGCAGAAATGTGGTTATGGTGCAGACCCCGCAATGTTTTCATTATGGTGTGATCATGGAAGCTCACCGGCTGGGTGCTGAAAATCCGGAATTGAATTTCACGGATGATTCCAGCATGGTGCATTATTACGGCCTTGCTGATATTCATTGTGTAAGTGGTGAAATCGCAAACCGCAAAATAACTGTACCGGAAGATTTGGATTGAAACAGATGTTTTAACATTAACATAAACAAGGATTGAAAAAATGAACGCATTTGAAAAACGCAGCAAAAATTACACTCTCAATTGCCCTGAAACTGATTTCAGCATCAACTTCGCAGGAATGAAATTTTCTGACAAAGCTCTCGCGGATATGGCACCGCTTTTCAAAAAAGCTGCCAAAGGTATTGCAGATATCGAAAACGGCAAAATCAAAAACCCCGATGAAAAACGCAAAGTTACCCATTTTACCGACCGTATTGCCTATGCACAGAGCGCACTTTTCAAAGAAGTAGAAGCTTTTGCCGCAGATGTCCGCAGCGGTAAAATCATCGGCGCAACCGGCAAAAAATTTGATGCTGTTGTTGTCAATGGTATCGGTGGTTCCGCACTCGGACCGCAGTTGATGCAGTTCGCAATCAACGGTCCGTATTTCAATGAGTGGAGCGCAAAGGAGCGTCAGGGCAGTCTGCGTATTTATTTCCTTGATAATACTGATTCTGCAGGTTTTGTCGATATGTGCAAAGTCTGTGATCCGGAAACTACTCTGCATCTTTGTATTTCCAAATCCGGCGGTACTCAGGAAACTAAAAACAACCTTATCGCGACTGAAAATCTTTATAAATCTCTCAATCTTGATTTCGCAAAACACGCCTGCGCAATCACCATGAAGGACAGTTCTCTCGATCAGGTGGCCCGCAGCGGCAAATGGCTCAAAGTTTTTGAAATGGCAGAATCTATAGGCGGGCGTACCAGTGAAACCAGTATCGTCGGTCATCTGCCTGCTGTTTTGTGCGGTATTGATTTCAAATCATTCATTGATGGTGCATGCGCCATGGATGAATGGACACGCTCCGCCAAAGCTCTTCAGAATCCTGCCATGATGCTTGCCGCAATGTGGTATATTGCCGGAAAAGGCAAAGGCAACCGCAATATGGTGATCGTTCCTTATTCTGATCGTCTGGTATTGCTTTCACGCTATTTGCAGCAGCTGGTTATGGAAAGTTTGGGCAAAGAGTTTGATCTTGACGGCAAAAAAGTCCATCAGGGTCTCAATGTTTTCGGTAATAAAGGCGGTACTGATGCTCATGCTTTCATTCAGCAGTTGAATGACGGGCGCGATGATTTCTTTGCCACATTCATTGAAGTTCTGAAAGATGCCGCTTCGCTTGAACTCGGTGACAAGATGTTCATGGGTGATTATCTGCATGGTTTCATGGAAGGTCTGACATTGGCACTCCGCGGCAAAAAACGCCAGATCATCTCTATCAAGATCTCTGAAATCAGCACATTCAATCTCGGTATGCTCATCGCTTTGTATGAACGCGCAGTTGCAGTATATGCTGAATTTATCAATATCAATGCTTTTCATCAGCCCGGAGTTCAGGCATATAAACTTGCCGCCAAAGGTGTTCTCGCCATGCGTGAAAAAGTTCTTGCCGTGTTGGATGCCGCGGGTAAATATGAGCTTACTGCTGCTGAAATCGCCGCCAAAGCCGGTCTTGAAGATAATGTTATCGAAGTCGGCAATCTGATGGATAAAATTTCATTCAACTGTCCCAAGGTAAATCGTAAATATTCTGCATCAAAGAAATGTTTTGTCTATTTCAATTGACAGGTAAATTGAAAAATACCGCAATACTGCTTCTGGCGGCGTTGTTGCTGACACCGCTTGCCGGAGGCGTTTTTGCTCCGGAATGGAACTTGGACGGCAGACCGGCGGCAAAAGGCAGGATTGACAGAATCATTGAACATTTCCGTGATGGTGATGCCGTTAATGTTTTTGATGCCGCCGGACGCAAGATACTGCGGACATATCCGGACAGCACTTCCCGTCAGCAAATAGAGATGAAAATGTTTTACAACTCTGACGGAAAGCTGGAAAAAATTGAATGTTATGCCGGCGGTAAACTGATTTATGTGGAAAAAGGCAGTTACTCCGAAGGATTGCTCCGCACGCTTGTGAGATACGATGCTGACGGCAAAGAGCTTTTCTGGAGTACGATGATGAACTATGATGAACGCCTGTTGAAGCTGAAATCATACGGAGTGCAGACCAAAGACGGAGTGGTGGATTATTTTTATGACCTCAATGAAAAGGGAGAAATCACTTTTATCCGTGCCTTCATTCGCAATAAGCTCAGTACTGCGGCAAAATATATCTATGATAAATCCGGATTGGTATCAGAAGTGCGTACTTTTGATGCGCAGATGAAAAATGCCGGGATACTCTATAATGAATGGAAATTTGATGAGCAGGGCAATTGGATAGAAAAAAAGAGTTTTTTCCGTAAAAATAACAGAACTAAAACCGTTCCGGCGGCTGTTTTCAGACGCTCGATCAAATACAGGAAATGAGGTGTGTTATGAAAAAAATATTTTATCTTTTGTATCTTCCGGCAGTTTTATTGCTTGTTTCGTGCCGTGTGCCGAATCCGAATGAAGCATTTGAACAGATCCGCATCGGGGTTATTCTGCCGCTTTCAGGCGAATATGCCGTTCAGGGCAAAGGCGCGCTTGACGGTATGGAAATCGCGGTCCGCGAATGTAATAAAAAGGGCGGTATAGATGGCAGAAAGGTGCAGTTGTGTATCTACAACAGTGCCGGCAAACCGGATAAGGCCGCTGAAATTGCCCGTGATATCATTATGAATAATAATATCGTCGGTCTGGTCGGTGCTTACAGCAGCAGTGAAGCTGTTGAAATAAAACTCGCAGCAGAGGAACTCGGAGTTCCGTATGTCGCAAATATGGCAACTCATGAAAGTCTGGCAGACGGAGCTGAATATACTTTTCAAAGCACTCTGAATGATGAGATTCAGGGGGCGGCTCTGGCGTATTATATGGCATACAAACGCAAATTTGTCAAGCCTGCCGTCATGCTCAATACTGACCTGTCCGCGGTTTATCCGCGCGGCATCGGACGCAAAACAGCACAGGCATGGGCGGATTTTACCGGCCGCAGTCCTATGCTGCTGACCTACTCTGCAGAGCAGAAAAGTTTTGCCGGACAGATAAAGAAATGCATTGAGGAAGATGTTGATGTAATCGTTCTTCCTGCATATTATGATTGTGCATTGCGTTTTATCCGGGAGGCGCGCAAGTTGAATTACACCGGTTCGTTTGCCGGAAGTGACAGTTATGATACTCCGCTTTTCACGGATACGGAGTATGATATCGGCGACTGTTTCTATACAACGCCTTATTTCGCCGGCAATAAATCAGATGCTAATAATGCATTTTTGAAACTGATGAAAAAATATTATAACCGTGTACCCGGATGTGCTGAAGCAATGGGGTATGACGGAATCAGATTTTTGTTGAAAGCGGTCAAAACGGCATATTCTCCGGAGGAGATTGCCATAAATCTGCGTTCAATGCGCTCATTCCCCGGAGTCAGCGGCAATATGGAAATACATCCACGGCGCAAAATGCTGCTCCATCCGGTGTTCGTAATGGAAACTGCCGGCAAAAAAACCGCTCCGGTGCATTGCTGGACAGTTGATACAGAAAGATTGAAAAATTATCAGCAACATGAATAATAATAACAGAAAGGAACAAAATCATGTACACAATCCGTAAAGCCAAACAACTTGTCAATCTCACTTCATCTTTTGCCGAAGGCGCATGGCAGGATGCCGAAAATCTTCCGATCGCCATTGTCCGTCCGGAAAGTTCTGTTCATCATCCCATTATCAATGCCCGCATGCTTTATGATGCCAAAGGTATTTATCTGCGTTTTGAAGTTCAGGACCGCTATGTAGTCGCCCGCAAGACCAATTATCAGGACGGAGTTTGCTCTGACAGCTGTGTTGAGTTTTTCATTCAGCCCAAAGGCAGAAAAGACTATTACAATTTTGAAATGAATGCCATCGGCACACTTTTGCTCTACAATGTTGTTGATCCTGCCAGAGCTGAACATGGCTTCAAGGATTACAGTCAGGTCCCGTTTGAAAAAGTGCAGGGGATGACCATGGCAACCACACTTCACGGTGTTATTGATCCTGAAATCACTGAACCTGTTGACTGGGCGCTTGCCGCCTTTATTCCTTTCAGCATTTTTGATTTGGATGAAGAGGTCAAATCCGGTGATGTCTGGCGCGGAAATCTCTACAAATGTGCCGATAAATCATCTCATAAACATTGGATATCAGCATTTCCTTTGAGCGTTCTTAACTATCATCTGCCCGAATGTTTCCAGGAAATCGCTTTTGAATAATCATGATATTTTTTGATACACATTATCATCACTGTGCGGAGGAGGATTATGCACAAACGATAAACTCTTTCCGTGCGGAGATGAATGCAGAGGACAAACTCTGTATGATTGCGCTCGGCGGCTCTTTTGAGGAGAGTGTTATTGCTCAAAAAGTCGCTGCGAGTGCAGAAAATGTATGGTTTTGCGCCGGAGTTCATCCGCATAGTGCGGCTGAGTTTCTGGCGCAGGGCGGAGATTTCGATACTCTGGAAAATGATCCGGAATGCTGTGCAGTCGGAGAAATCGGACTGGATTATTTCTATGATTTTTCGGAGGAGTCGGCGCAGAGAGAAGTTTTTGCATATTTTCTTGAGCGTGCGCTGGCAAAAAATCTGCCCGCAGTAATTCATGTCCGGGATAAGGAAGACAGTGTCAGAGCGTATGAAGATGCTTATGCTTTGCTGCAGCCGTTTGCCGCAGCCGGCGGTCGTTTTGAGCTTCATTCATACGCAGGAAATATTGAATTTCTGCAAAAGTTTGCTGCGCTCGGAGCTTTTTTCAGTGTCAATGGCATGGTTACTTTTAAAAAAGCTGATAATATCAGGGAAAATCTGCGTCATATTCCGCTTGAGCGTCTGCTGATTGAAACTGATTCGCCGTATCTCGCGCCAGTTCCGTACAGGGGACAGGAAAACCGTCCTGATCTGGTGCGTTTTGTGGCGCAGAAAGCGGCGGATGAACTTGCAATGCCGCTGGAAAAGTTTTGTGAATTGACCAGCTGCAATGCAGAAAAATTTTTTAACATCAAAGTATTATGAAAAAAATATTACCATTTACTCCCAGTACACATCTTTTTTACAGAGAATTGCCGTCGGTGGCGATCGTTTTCAAAGGTGATAAACTGCTCGTCCGCAAAACAAATGAGAGTTATTTCCTGCCCCGTACTTTTGAAGACGGTTTTGCCGCATTGCGTGAAATCGCAGGCGAAGCTCTCGGGATCGGGGATTTCTCGGAAATGGATTGCGGAGTATGGGAGCTTGCAGCTGATTGTGAATGGCAGAATCCGCCGGATACGGAGTTTGTTGAGATCCGTCATGCATTGTATGTCATGGACAGAATGCTGGTCAATGCTGTGTGCCGCGCCAAAGAATTGCTGGCATGGCGGCGCAAAAGACAGTATTGCGGCTGCTGCGGCAATGAATTGGTGGATAATGCTGATGATATCAGCCGTATCTGTCCTGAATGCGGCAATGCTTTTTATCCGGTGCTTGCTCCTGCAATTATCGTGGCGGTTCGTCGTGATAACAAATTGCTTCTGGCTCACAATGCAAGATTCAAGGGCAATATTTACGGCTTGGTCGCAGGCTTTGTTGAAGCAG
>JAZSRU010000120.1:0-3993 GCA_045538635.1 Victivallaceae bacterium | reverse complement strand
CTTCGCCAAGATCATGAACCTCTTCCTCAAGACCAAAATCAATCCGCTTATCGGCGGTGCAGGTGTTTCAGCCGTTCCCATGGCTGCCCGTGTCGTCAATAAAGTCGGTTTGGAAGATGGTCCCCAAAACTTCCTCCTTATGCACGCTATGGGGCCCAACGTTGCCGGTGTTATCGGTTCTGCCGTCGCCGCCGGTATCCTCTTGAACCAGCTGCAAGGTCTGTAAGAGATAAGATTTTTCGGGAAGAAAAAACCTTTTCAGGAAAGGTTCTTTTCTTCCCGAACCCATCTTTTTCCAAACCTGTTCAAAATCGCTTTCGTTTTTTTGCAAAAGCAAAAAAATGAAAGCGTTTATCTTATATGTATAAAATATTTCAGCAAATACAGCGTTTCAGTTATATTGCTTTTTTATTCTTTTGTCAGAGTTGAATAATCGGCAAGCATTATAAAATATCCGGAATTCTTTTCTTTTTTGAAAAGGTGGGTGGTTTAAGGAGGGAGGAAAAACCTTTTTTCTTTTAATCAAGAAAAAAGTTTTTCCTTCCTCCTTGAAATACTAACTTTCAGAGGAAAAATATTATGAATAAAATTAAATCATGGGTGAGCCGGCGGGCGTTTGTCGGCAAAGGTGGTTATGGAGAGATATGGAAAATAGCGTATCCATTGATGATAATGGGTGCGAGTTACATTGTATTGATGATAACTGACCGTTTACTGCTGGCGTGGCATGATACATTGGAGATGTCGGCGGCGGTACCTGCGGGGGGATTGAATTTTACATTATTCAGTTTTTATACGGTAACGATCAATTTTACGAGCGCGCTGGTGGCGCAGTATTTCGGGGCGAAAAAGCGCAACCAATGTGTACGGACGGCGTGGAACTCGATATATTTTGCTATTCTGGCGATATGTTGTATTTTGCTGATAAATCTACCGCTGGGTAAATGGATAATCCTGCACAGCAAGCATACGCCGGAGCTGATAAATCTTGAGTTGAAATTCTTTTATTCCATTGTGCCGAGCAGTTGTTTTATGTGTATCAGCGGAGCAGTTTTCGGATTTTTTTCGGGTACAGGGCGGACGAAAATCATTGCTACGGTCAATACGACGATGTGTGTTTTGAATATCGGTCTTGATTATGCATTGATTTACGGTGTGCCGTTTCTGGGGATTCCGTCATTGGGTATCGTTGGTGCTGGTTTGGCAACGAGTATCTGTGCAATGATCGGCATGTGCTGGGCATTGGGCGTGTTTCTGTTTCAGGATCAGAGTGTTTACGGCACGCGCAAATATTTTGCGTTTCAGTGGTGGCGCATATGGAAACTTGCTTATTATGGCATGCCGAGCGGTTTGCAGGTGTTATTGGGGAGTGGCGGTTTTACATTTTTCCAGTTTATGATCGGTTATCTCGGTCCGGATGCGCTGACGACTTCAAGTATTCTCATCACTCTGAATAATCTTGCGTTTGCGGTTATCATCGGTTTTTGTGATGCGACCAGTATTCTGGTGGGACAGTATATCGGGCGCAACCGCAAGCAGAAAGCTGAAAAAGTCGTTTACAATGCGTGGCGCATTCAAATCCCTTATCTTATTGTGCTGGCGGTGCTGTATATCGGTTTTCCGGATATTCCGGTCGATGTTTTTCAAAGTGCCAACAAGGCGGTCAATCCCGGTGTGAATTTTGCCAATGTCAAGGAAATGGCGCGCATGCTGCTCTTTATTGCAGCATTTTCAAATGTAATTGATTCTCTGCGTTTTAATTTTATGGGCGCATTGCGCGGGGCAGGGGATACAAAAGCGATCCTTTACATCATCGGCGGCTGTTCCGTCGCTGTAATGATTCCCGGGACATGGTTTCTGGCTATGAAAATGCACTGTTCTCTTCTCCAGTTGTGGAGCTTTATGGTCGGGTATTGCGTATTGCTGACGGTTCTGCTTTTCGCCCGCTTTCATTCCGGCGCCTGGAAGCATATAGATATGATAAAGAGGTGATTGGTAAGAAAAGGGGGCAGCATTCTGTATCAGAATTTGCGAAAGCAATCCAGATACTTTTCTGCCATATCTCCGGCACTGTAATCATAAGCAGAAGTTGTTCCGGAGGCGTTGGATATTTGTCTGATGGCATTGACTGCGGCTTCTGTATCGTTGAAGTCGGTCAGGACTGCATTTTTATAGCCGTTGGCGACTTCTGCCAGCGGCGGAATATTCTGTGCGGCAATTTTCAATCCGTGCGCCATAGCTTCTGCCAGAGTCAATCCGAAGCCCTCAAAACGGCTGGGCATGAGAAAAACATCAAATGCGCCGCATTCGCTTGCGGCATTGGCAGAGTAGCCTGCGAAAACGATTTTCATATTTCCGGGTGCATTTTCTGCAAGTTTTTTCAGATTTTCCATTTCCGGACCGTCGCCTATAAAAACAAGTCCGGTTCTGCTGGTGGAAAAAGTTTCAGCAATCGCGTTTTTCATATTCAAAAGGATATCAAATCCTTTCTGATAATTCAGTCTGCCGACGCATCCGAAGACAATATCGCAATCATCCACTCCCCATTTGCGGCGCAATAATGCGATTTCCTCTGTGTTTGGCGTATATGGTTTTTGTATGCCGTTGCGGATGATTTTGAATGAATTTGCCGGAAGATGCATTTTTTCACATTGAAAGTCTGCTGCAGATTGTGAAACTGCGGTGTGTGCATCAGCCATTTTTAAAGTCAGCTTGTCGATTAAAAAGCGCCATTGCCGGCCGGGGCGTATTTCCATTATGTGAACAGTATTGACCAGCTTGAAATCTCTTTTGCGGAGCAGTATACGCGAAAGTATATTGGGATGAAACAGATGTGCGGATACAACATCCGGATTCAGCGTTTTGATAATTTTTTTCATCCGGAATGTGCGGAATGGATGTTTTTTGTCAATATCAAGAGAGTGCAGTTCCACATTTTCGCGTTGGAAAGATTGAACCATGATGTCGTCATAATTCAAACTTTTCAACGCAATAACAGCAACTGAATGTCCGAGTTTTTTGAATTCAGTACACAGATCAAGCACGACCCGTTCTGCGCCTCCGACAGATATTTCCGTCAGTAAAAAAACAGTTTTCATTTCATCCCTTATGCATTTATGCCAAATAAAAAAGCCCCGGAATCTCGTTCAGGGGCTTTTTTAACAAACCACACAAATTACTTGTTGGCTTTGTCCCAAACAGCTTTGGTAACGAAAGCGGTAAGATTGCGGCCATCAGCAGTTTTTGCTCTGAAAGCATAGCGTTTGCGGCCTTCTTCTCCATAGGAAACGCATTCAGTGATTTCGGCGGTGACGGACTGTTTGGTCTTGACGTCGTAGAAAGAATGTTTCATTTTTTATATCTCCTTTTCTGGTTAGGATTAACGGTTATTTACATTATAGCTTAAAGATTGAATAAAACAAGTCCTGAAATGCAAAAAAATGTAAAAAAAATGAAAAAAATTTGCTTTTTTTCAAAAAAATGGTGAATTTTTATGAAAAAATGAAAAATTTTAACAATAAGCATTACAAAAAAAATTTTAATGCTGTGGGATTTGATTTCGTTTTTTTCCTTTGAAAATGATTTGAAAATATCCTTTTTTGTGATATAGTATTATCAGAAAGCAGATTTCTCTCAGTATACCATTTGCATCGGAGCGGACTTGCCTGCGCCCACTGCGGACTTGCAAAACAAGCTCTATATTACGTCGTATTTTTGTTGAGGCAATAATCTGCTTTCTTTTTTTTCGCAAAGGGAAAGAAAATTTTTGCTGGAAATAAATACATCTGTTGAGGTCTTCATGCAGAGCGTTTTCGGAAGTTACTCTACGAGTAGCTCCCTCAAACTACTGCATAAATCCCTGCAACATCTGTTATTTATTTCCTACCGCAAAAATTTTCCCTTCCTTTGCGTTAATGGCTGTTTGACAATTTGGAGGTTTTCGGTAGTTTCCGGGGGGATTCTGTTGAGGTCTTCATGCAGAGCGTTTTCGGA
>JAZSRU010000018.1:0-17299 GCA_045538635.1 Victivallaceae bacterium | reverse complement strand
TGATTGTATTGTAGTCAAACAAAAATCTGCGGAGCTGATGCTCCGTACAAACTGCTGTACTCTGCTCAAGTTGCGCGACAACACATCTGTCAGCTTGACTGCAGTGCAGTCACGGACAATCTCCCAAAATTCCCAAAACTCCCAAATTTCCCACATTGCCCGCCATGTCCCAGCTGTATGCCTTACGGCTATGCCGTGTAATAAAGCGGGGATGGATATCCCCCCTGCCGCTCTCATTACGGCTATGCCGTGTAAATAAAACCAACCCTCTAAACAGAAAGGATAAAATATGAAAACAGCCTCGAAAAAACATGAAAAAATGTATATTATCGGAAGTTTCACCCTTATTGAACTTCTGGTAGTCATCGCCATCATCGCGATTCTCGCCGGTATGCTGCTCCCCGCATTGAACAGAGCCAGAGCGCGTGCCAGACTTTCCGCATGTTCAGCAAACATGAAAACAGCTGGAACTGCAAATGCTTTGTATGTAGATAGTTATAATGATTACGCTATGCCGTATAAATTGGAACCTACCGGAGACTATATGATAGACGGAGTTGATTTTGACGGTTCATGGTGGTTCTCTATTGTATCAAGACTCGGTCTTGCTTATCCGAATGTTGCAAGCACTGCACGTTCTAAATACCTGTGTCCTGCAGTTCCTTTTGATGCTCAGGCAAATGAACCGAAAGCATGGGGAGCTAATAAAAATGTCATTAGTTTGTCAGACAAGGCTGGAGTTATTTGGGCAACTCATCCGAAAATCACCAGAATTCTCATGCCGTCTTCTGGCGGTATGTTTTTTGAAACCTGTGAATATTCCAACAATGAACCCAAACCTGTTTTGGATTACAGCGATGCCTGGAGCTTTTTGGGGCAGGGGACACCGACTCATTCATGGTCAAACAGTGGTTTTGATTACACCAGACATCAGGGGGTAGGCAACATTCTTTTCTGGGATGGTCATGTTGAAAGCCGTACCAGAAAGAGTTTGCCTAATATCACCTCCGGTCAGGGAACTGCTGCCAGAGAGAAGATTCCGCTGTACGGTTGCGGTTATGTCAAGCCGACTAATTGATATTGAGGTAAAAATATGAATATTTGTAAAATTCTGCCCGTTATCGGGCTGGCGGGGATTATGTCTTTTGCTTCCGCCGCAAATCAGAAAGTTGAGTTTTCTCCGAAAAAAACTTTCGTAAAAGTAAATTACGCTAAAAAAGCTCCCGTAATTGACGGAAAGATTTCCGCCAATGAATATACGGGAAGTTATGAAAATTTCGGGTTGCTCAAACACAATAACAATTTTCTTGCTTCCCGTCAGGGCAGAGTTTTTACCGCATTGGATAACAAATATTTGTATTTTGCCATGCAGACTGAACTTCCCGATGCAGACTCAAATGTAAAACTTAAAGCACGCTACAAACGCCGCGACAGCAAGATTTTTGTTGATGATTCAGTCGAATTTCTGTTTGTTTCTCCCGTTGGTGATGCGGTTTATCATCTGATAGCCAACTCTGCCGACCGCACTTACGATTTCAAATATCCGATCATCAACGGCGGCGTTACAACTTCCAAATTGCAGAATTGGACTCCGAACCTCAAAATCAAATCCGGTTTTGACAAAAAATACTGGACCATTGAAGTCCGGATTCCGCTTAGCGATATAAATGTCAAAAATCTTGCCGCTGTTTCCAATTGGAAAATGCAGTTCGCCCGCACATGGCGCAATCCATCTTTGCAGACTGCTGCCAATAAAGCCATGATTTTTGTCAATCCCAATGAGATGAATGATGTTGTTTTCGTCAACAGTACCCCGAATGTCCGTTTCCGCACTCTCGGTGATAATTATCTCAAAGGCGAAAACAGCGTTAAATTCACCGTTGACAATCCGACTGCTCAGACTCAGAAAGTTAAATATTCAATCTCCATCGTTTCCGAAGCCGCTCCCAGAGGCAAAGACGGTGTTATCACTCTTGCCCCCGGCAAAAGTCAGGATATTGAAATTAAATTTACCGAAAAATCCCGTGTGAACCTTGACCTCAAGGCTGTCTTTTTCAACAGCAGAAACGAAGTTATTTATCAGCGTAACTTCTTCTGGCAGAATCCGCCCGAAAAACGCTGGATAGCCCCCGATGCCAAAAATTCCGTTTCAATGGAATTCGGTGTTTATCCCTATTACAAAAAAGTCCGTGTCCGCCTCGGCAACTCCGGAGTTCCCTACGATATGCGCAAAGTCGCTTCCGCAAGTGCATATATCACTGATGCCAAAGGCCGCGTTATGGGGACCAAACACCAGATGAACAGCATTCCCAATGTCGGTTTTGCCTGTGAACTGCCGCTTGATTTGAGCCAAAAAGGCAACTATTTCGTCGTTGCTGAAGTCAAAAATAAAGACGGCAAAGTAAATAATTTCAAGGAAAAATTTGAGTTCGCAAAATTTGCGTGGGAACATAATACGCTCGGCAAAGACCGTGTGGTTCTGCCGCCTTACAAACCTTTGCAGTACGGCAATAATAAAGTCAAAACTCTGCTGGCTGAATACACTCTCGACAATGGTTTCCTCTCTGCGGCAAAGGCCGGAAAAGCCGATGCATTGCTGGCAGCTCCGGTTACTTTGACTGTCAACGGCAAAAAAGCCGTTCAGAAAAATTTCAAATGGCTGGAAAAAGCTGACGACCTCGGTGTCAGCGTTTCAAATCTTGCAGTTGACGGCTTGAATTTGAGCATCAGAAATGAATTTGAGTTTGACAACTTCATCAAAACTACGATGACAGTTGACCCGAAAAACTCTTTTGATTTCAAATCCATGACTCTGGATATTCCGCTCAATGGCGAATTTGCAAAACAAATTCATGCAACATGCAATGCCATGAAATATAATTTTGCCCACACGCTCCCGACAAAAGACGGTGAGATATGGAACTCTGCAATGGGTAAACTTCATGCCTCCGTTGCCAATAATTTCCGTCCCTACATCTGGCTCGGACATCTCGGCGAAGGTTTGGCATTTTTTGCAGAAAGCGACAAAAATTGGAGCCGGAACGACAAAAAGCCGATGGCGCAGATTTTCCGCAAAAACGGAGTCGTAACTCTGCGTATCAACTTTATTGATAAACCTGTTGTCCGCAAGGAACCGTTCAAAATCGTTTTCGGTTTTCAGGCAACTCCCACCCGTTTGCTGCCCAATGCAGCCCGCCAATACAGCGGCAGAATCCGTCTGCCCAATACTGTTGTTACTTCCACTCTCGCCGGCGGTATGTGCTGGGCGAGTTACGGATACGATTTCTTCCCGATAAATCACGATTATTCATATATAAATCTGCTCAAGCAGGAAAAGAATAAAAAAGGCGACAGCGCAAAGTATGTGCAATTTGTTAAAAATTACATGGCAAAGAATTTCAAAACTGTCGCCAACGATCATCGCGCTACATTTGAACGCCATTTGCTGCGCGGTTTGAATTACGCCAATATCAGTGATTTCCTGGTTCCGTACATGAATGCCCGTGCAACTATGCTCCGCTGGCCGGAATATCGCGTTTTCATGGACGAATGGTTCTGTTCCGAGTTCCGCGCAAACAATGAAGATGATTACAATAATTCTCCGGTTGAGAGTTATCAGGATTATCTGCTTGACTGCATCAAAAAACTTCTTGATGCCGGTTTGGACGGTGTTTATTACGACAATATCCGCGACTGGACTTCACCCAATGTCATGACAGGACCTGCTTATCAGCTTCCGTCAGGCAAAATTCAGCCGTATTTTGATATTTTTGATATGCGAAACCTTATCAAGCGCACGGCAACATTGCTTTACAAAGAGGGCAAAACTTTCTTTGACGGCCGTCCGATTTTTGTCCTGCACATGACCAATACCAACTTGATTCCGTTCACATCGCTTGGCGGTATTACTCTGGATTGTGAGGCAAATTACGGCAGTACCGACTTCCAGGAACGCTTCTCTGAAGATTGGCTGCAGATCAGCGCAATAGGTATTCAGTCAGGTTCAATCCCGGAAGTCCTCATTCAAATCACAGGTAATAATATAAGCTGGACAAGCCGTACTTTCCTGGCGACAATTCTTGCTTATGATATCAATTCTGTAATGAATGCAGGCGGTTTGGCAAATATCTATTTTGTAACCCAGAGAAAGCTGAAAAATTACGGTTACGGTACTGACAAGGTCAAAGTTTATCCCTGCTATGCTCCGTCAGGTGCAGTAAAAACTTCTGCCGATGTCCGTATCAGCGAATATCATAATGTTGACGGCAGCAAAGTTTTCTGTGTTTCAAGTTTCGGCTATGCCGGCGATGTCAAACTTGAATTTGCCGATAAATTCAGCAAGGTTGAAGATTTTGAAAACGGCAGAGCCATGTCTTCTGCCGATGGTAAAACTGTTTCATTCAAGTTGAAAAAACATGATTTCAGACTTATTAAAGTATCAAAATAAGAGGTAAATATGAAAAAAATTCTTTCATTTGTAATCGTACTTTCTGCGGCATTGAGTTTTGCCGAAGACAAAATATATTATCCCGAATTTGAAAATGCAGTAAGTTTTTATTCATCATTTGATACTGCAACGGCTGATGCTGATATCTCTGAAGGCAGAGAAAAGCCGATATCTGTTCTCGGTAAACTCAAATTCGCTGACGGTATCAGAGGCAAGGCCCTTTTTTGCGGCAAAGACGGTGCAAATATCCGTTATGCCCGCAAGGAGAATTTGAGTTTCAACCGTCCGGGGACATTGCTTTTCTTTTTCAAAGGTATTGATTGGAAAACAACTCCCGGCTCCCGTATTTTCTTTACCGGTATTGAATCCGGCAGGGGATTTTTCGGTTTGCAGGTTCCCGGCTGGCCGAAACAGATTTGTCCGTGCAGCCGTGAATTGCATATTCAGTTTTTGTACAGCCAGAAAATGCCGAATAAGGGCTTTTCTGCCAAAATGCCCGGCGGCGAAGCTGAATGCGGCAAATGGCACATGATTGCTTTTTCATGGGCTCCGGGGCAGCTCCGTGTGAATATGGATAATCTTCCCGGCAAAACTTATCAGATTGATTTTGATTTGACTGATGAGGCTTTCCCCTACGAAGCATTTTCTGTCGGATATCAAATAGACCGCAACTTCCTGCTTGATGAATACACCATTTACAACCGCCGTCTTTCCGACGGAGAACTTGCTGAAATTTTCAACAAGTATATGAAAAATGTCAAATAAAAAAGTTTTTTGCAAATGAAAAACATTTTTATCTGTTTTATGTTCTGCATGGCTTTCGCATTATCAGCGGAAATACCGCAGTCAATAATGCTGGATTCAGGCGATTTGAAAGTTCGTCTTGACGGCAGAAAACGCTGGAATATGAATCGTATTGAGTATCTGGGAGAATTGCTTTGTGTCGATAATCCCAATGCTCACTACGGCATGACATGCCGTCCTGCGGATTTCAAATATGCCGTGGGGTCGGGACATGAGGAGTCAGGTTACGGAGAGAAAGTCGTTTCATTGAAGATTTATTGTGATTCAAAAGAAATTGTACCGCAGAAAAATACCCCTGTTCGCGGTAAAAAAATCAAAGTTGAAAAAGTTTCAAAGATCCTTGACCTTGATGTAAAATATGATATTCTGATTGAAAAAAATGTGATATCTGAATTTATTGAAGTCACTGCAAAAAAAGATATGAAACTGCATCATCTTTATTTTTTCATGCACCCGTGGAGTCCCCGTTTTACAGATTTGTATTTCAATGGTAAAAGTATTTCATTCAAAGGGGACCATAAATTTGTAAACCGTAAATTTGTACCTTTGTGTGCATTGTATGACCGAAAAACCGGTCACGGTGCTGTAACTTCATTCAGAAATACCCGCGGCGGCAAAAAACTTATGCGTTTCATTTGGGACAGACCGCAGTACCGCAAAGATTATCTCTGTGATTTTTTTATGGCTGATTATCCTGCGGGACATACGGCTGTGTATGAAGGAAAAACTGCCTTTTTCCGTCAAAATGATAGTAAAAAATGGATTTCCGATGCAGAAGAAATTTTTAAGAAAATCAAACTTTAACATTTAAACATAAAGGAGAAAAAATGAAAAAAATTATTGCAGCTTTGTTGTTGTTTTCTGTTGTTTCAGCAGCTTTTGCTGTAACTTTGATGCAGGGAGTTACGAATTTCCGCGACCAACCTTACTGGTGCGGCAAGGCTGAAATTGTCAAAGATGGCGGTAAAAATGTACTTAAACTTACAGCAACAACTAAAAACGGACGCACTTTCGGGCGCGCTTTTGCCATTTACGGGACAAAAGAAAATTTTCTTCCCGGTGCAGAAATCGTCGCCGTTGCCAAAGTTCGCGGACAGGGAAAATTTTATGCCGGTATCCTGAAATACCGTCCCGCTGTCGGTGCGCCGCTGACTGTTGAAGGAACGCCGATTGAACTGACTGATACTTATCAGGAAGTAAAATTCAAATATACTCTTGAGGCTTTTTACGACAAGATTTATCCGTTTTTGCAGGTGCAGGGCGAGGGAACTGTATTTGTTGAATCTTTCAGACTTGAAAAAATGGTTGATGATTCAGTGAAAATTCAGGTCAATACCCCCATGCAGGTCATTGCCGCTGATGCCAAAGCAAATGCTGTTGAGTTTAAAACTTCATGCAAAAATTCAGATATAAATATTGTTAAATTCAATGTCAAAAATCCCGCAATATCCAAAATCAAAAGTGATAAAAACGGAAAAATCATCATCCCCGCTGACAAATATCCGCTCGGAACCAATCATGTTTACGCCGCATTCAAAGGCGTAGGTGCCAGAAGTTTTGTCGAAGTCGTAAGCAATGATGAATTTAAAAAAACTGATGCATACGCTCGACAAATCAAACTCAACAAGCCGGTAAAATTGCTCGTTCTCGGCGATTCTCTGTCAGATTTTTACCGCGGTTACAATTACATTGACCGCCTCGCTTTCTGGATTAATAAATACAATAGCGGCAAATTCACTTTCCATAATGCCGGTGTCGGCGGCGACTTCCTTGAACGCGCTTCAAACCGTATGGAAAAAGAACTCGGCTATTCCTCAAAATGGGTTTACCGCAGCGAAATGTATAAAGGAATTTTCAAGGATGAATACGATTATGTATTTATTTTCATGGGACAGAATGATACCCGCTGTATGCCCGCAACAAAATATGAAATTCCTGAAACAACCGTTGAAGAACAGCAGAAATATCTCTCTTTGATGCTCAAGCGTTTGAAAGAAAAATGCCCCAAAGCAAAAGTTGTCCTTATCTCTCCGTCGCCCTCAAATGAGGCTCTTTTCGATGGTTATATTGCCAAAGGCAGAAAACTTGCATTTTACGGCAAAAAGAAATTCGTTGATGCTTATGATGAATACAACCGCAAATTCTGCAAAGAAAATAATCTTGATTATATCAACATCACAACTCCCATGCGCAGTTATAAAGTGCTTAAAGATCTTTATGTCAGTGACGGGGTGCATTTGAGTTCCAAGGGCGGAAATTTGATTGCCGATGAAATACTTAAATATTTCGCCGGAGAATTCTGAAAACAGAATTAAATCAGAAATTTATAAAAACTGCTGCAAACAATTAACTGGTGAGCAGCAGTTTTTTTATTTCTTCAGAAGAGAGTATTTTGAAATCTCCTTCAAGAAGATCAACTGGAAGAGTGAAATCGCCGATAGAAATGCGTTTCAGCCGTTTGACATCGGCATTTGCTGATTTGATCATGCGGCGGATCTCGCGTTTTTTGCCTTCATTCAGCGTGAAGCGGTATTTGCGGGGGGCGATTTTTTCGATATTTTCAGCGTGGAGTTCTTCTCCGTCGTCAATGATCCCATGCATAAGTCGCTGTAAAATATTGTCATTGAGTTCGATATCAGTTTCAACGATATAGCGTTTGCGGACACTGAATGACGGATGAGTGAGTTTGGCGACAAAATCTCCGTCATTGGAAAAAATTATCAAACCTTCGCTGTCGCGGTCAAGTCTGCCTGCAGAATACAATCTTGCCGGAGTCGGAGTTTTGATGAGATCAACGGCAAGTTTATCGGCGTGAGTATCTGAATTTGAACAGGTGTAACCGCGCGGTTTATTGAGCGCAATATAGTATTTAACTTCTTCTGCAGACAGCTGTCTGCCGTTGAGAAAAACTTTATCTTCCGGACCTACGGCATACGACGGATCAAGGCAGACAGTGCCGTTTACATTGATTTTGCCGTCTTTGACAAGATCGCCTGCTTTGCGTCTGGAAGCGGCTCCTGAAGCGGCGATAAATTTTACCAGACGGATTTTATTGTTATTTTCACTCATTTTTCTTGCTATTTTCCCGAATGTATTTATATTATAACAAACATACTATACATCACGGGAGTAAAATTTGCAAATGAATGGAAAATTATATTTGGTAACAACGCCGATAGGCAATCTGGAAGATATAACTTTGCGCGCATTGCGCGTGCTGAAAGAAGTTGATGTTATCGCTGCGGAAGATACCCGGCACAGCAGGCAGCTTTTGAGTCATTTTGATATTCATTCCGAGCTTGTCAGTTATCATGCGTTCAATGAACATGACAAAACTGATGCATTGCTGCAAAGAATCGAAGACGGTACAAATATCGCTCTGGTAACTGATGCCGGAACTCCGTCAGTCGCTGATCCCGGATTTTTTCTGGTGCGTGCGGCTCAGGAGAGGGGGATTGCTATTGAAGTTGTCCCCGGGGTGTCGGCGGTAACATTTGCGGTTACAGCATCGGGACTGCCGGTGGATAAATTTGCATTTTTCGGATTTGTTCCGGTCAAATCGGGCCGCAAGAGTACATTTTTTGCGGATATTAAAGCGAAAAATATGACTGCATTTATTTTTGAATCACCTTTCCGTGTGGGCAAGACGCTTGAGTTTATCCGTGAATTTTTCGGAGATGATATTCAAATCGCCATAATCCGCGAAGCGACTAAAGTCCATGAGGAAGTTATCAAGGGAACTGCCGCTGAAGTTTGTGCAAAATGCAAAGACAGAAACTGGAAAGGCGAGTTTGTTATCGGTATTGCGCCGCAGACATTGTCTGATACAGTTGATGAGGATGATGAAAAATAGCTTTTTTCGATTTTCCTGTGGTCGTATTTACTTGTAAATACGGAGTTTGCGGTGTATATTAGAGCAAGTTAAAAAAACAAGGAGATTTTATATGCTTTCAAATCAGATCATGCTCGAAGCGGTCCGTATGTTCGGAACTCCGCTTTTCCTTTACGATATTGACAAAATCAGAGAGAATTACCGTTCTCTGTTCAAATTCATTCCATACGGTAAACTCAAAATTCATTATGCGCTCAAGGCCAATTACAATATCGCTGTTTTGAAGGCTTTGCGCGATATCGGCTGCGGACTTGATACTGTAAGTCCGGCTGAAGTCGCTCTCGCATTGGAATTGGGATTTGCCAGAGAAAACATTATTTATACCGCCAACAATATGACCGATGCCGAATTTGATGAGGTTTATCAGACCGGTGTCGTTATGAATATCGGCGAATTGTCCAGACTTGAAAAAGTTGCCCGTAATTATCCCGGCAGCCGTGTCTGTCTGCGTTTTAATCCGGATGTCAAAGACGGCGACAGCGAAAAGACTATGACTGCAGGCGATTTGACCAAATTCGGTATTCTGCTGGATGATGTTGACAGAGTTCTTGAAATTGTGAAAAAAGGCGGTCTGCATGTCGTCGGTCTGCATGAACATACCGGCAGCGGTTTGCAGAAAGCCGAATCCGTTTACCAGAGTATGAGAAATCTTATGCAGATTGCCACACCTGCCAATTTCCCTGAACTGGAATTTCTTGATTTCGGCGGCGGTTTCAAAGTTCCTTATATGCCGGGAGAAACGCGGGTTGATTATGTCGCCATGGGCAGCGAGATTACCCGTATTTTTGAAGAATTCTGCAAATCATACGGCAAAGAACTTGCCATGTATTTTGAGCCCGGCAAATATATGGTCGCCGAAGCCGGACATCTTTTGATTGAAGTCAATACTATCAAAAAGAACCGTACCCGCACTATCGCCGGATGCAATTCAGGTTTTCCGCAGCTTATCCGTCCTGTTCTGTATGATGCATATCATCATATCGTCAATCTGTCCAATCCTGACGGAGAACTGAAAAAATATGACATTTGCGGCAATATCTGTGAAACCGGCGACCGTTTTGCCGAGGAACGCATGATGCCGGAAATCCGTGAATATGATATTCTGGATATTCAGAATGCCGGAGCGTACTGTTACTCAATGGGCAGTATTTACAATTTGCGTCCGATGCCGTCTGAAGCGATTTATGTCGCCGGAGATTTGAAAATGGTGCGCAAGGCGCAGACCAATCAGGAACTGGTAAAAGAACTTGTTGAAAGCAGTCTGATGTGAGGATGATAATGAAAAAAGTTCATGCAGTATTGGATTTTTCCGGTCCCGGAGCAGTTTTTGCGGTACGCGTTGACGGAGAGAAGATTTTTGAAAAACACCGTTTGATGCAGCGCAGGGATGCTGCGTCATTTGCACTTTTTTTGCAGGATTCATTGCAGGAACACGGGCTTGGATTTCAGGATATTACAGAATGGACAGTCGGTTCCGGTCCCGGAAGTTTTACCGGTATGCGCATTGCTGCTTCGCTGGTTCAGGGATTGACTTTCGGCAAAAATATCCGTACCAGAACTGTTCCGAGTGCAGAAGCTGTTGCGCTGGGCGGTAAATGCGGCAGAAAAAATGCGTGTGTTATTTTTGACGGCCGCAACAAAGAGATAATACTGCTTGATCTCAAGAGCGGTTGTGAGGCGATTTTGAACAAAGAGCAGGCGGAAAAATTCTTTAAGGAAAATGAATTTGAGGAGTTTGCCGCTATGCAGTATGACAGAAATGCAGTAAGTATGATTGTGCCGCAGGAGATCGCAGACCGGATCAACTGGGCGGAATCACTGGATACTGCGGCTTTTTTTGATTCAGAAAATGAATTTGATAATGATTTGACCAAACTTATTTATATCCGTCCGTCAGTTGCAGGAGCGCAGGAATAAAATATGAAAAAAATGAACAAAACAATATTGTGGATGAGTGCGGCATTTATATTTTGTATGATTGCGGCGGCTGCAGTATTCTGTTTTGTCTTTGTTTCAGTTGATCCGAAGCTCAAAGCATCAGAGCTTACAGACAGGGAATTTTTCACCGGTGCGAAAGCCGTTCAGAATGTGTTGTACCGCACTTTGCGCAGTAAGAAGAGTTCGGAAGTCAGGACTTTGAAGCTTTCAAACCGCGAAATGCAGGATGTTATGAAGCTCACAGAAAACGGGGATTCATTGCTTTATCTGATAACCGGGGCAAAGCCGAAGTTTGAGAATGGGAAAAATGAGTTTTATAACATTGATTATGACCGGGGGATATACAGTTTTACAGTAAAATTGACCGGAACTTTCTGTAATTTGTGTTTCGTTGCACGCGGTCAGATGAAAGTTTTTTATATTCAAGGCAAATTGAATATTGAATTTCTGACTTTGAAAATCGGCAGATTTGAGCTGACGGATAATTTAAAGGAAAAAGTAAAGGAAAAGATTTATTCCTACCTCAAAAATGAACCGGCCTATGATGCTGTGCGTGCCGCGGTGATAAAAATTGATTATGCCGCTAATGGTGATGTCAAAATTTCGTATTATCCGTACCGGTTGAGAAAGTATTTTAAAAATATGAGATTTTGATTTGAATTTTGTTTCAGCAAATGTATAATATTCTACAACACAAGGAATTTTGAATATGAGTAATGAAATTTTATTGGAAGATATGAAAGCCGCCCTTGAAGAAATGGGCAGAAAAGCCGTCGCTGCCTCCCGCGTTCTCGCGGTGATGAAAGGCGATGAAAAACGCAAACTTCTCAATGCCATGGCAGATGCAATTCTTGCTGATGCGGCAAAAATCAAAGCTGCCAATGCCATTGACCTTGCCAACGGCAGAGCAAACGGTTTGTCATCTGCAATGCTTGACCGTCTTGCCCTTGATGATAAGCGTATTCAGGGGATGGCTGACGGTCTGCGTATTGTTGCTGCCGAAGATGATCCGGTCGGAAAAGTTTTGAGTACTGCTGAACGCCCCAATGGTTTGAAAATCGAAAAGATTTCAGTTCCTGTCGGCGTTATCGGAATTATTTATGAATCCCGTCCCAATGTGACTGCTGATGCCGGAGGTATTTGCCTGATGGCTGGAAATACTGTACTTTTGCGCGGCGGCAGTGAAGCATTCCAATCAAATCAGGCGATTGCTGCGGCAATGAATGATGCCGGAATGAAATGCGGTCTTCCGGACGGTGCAGTTCAGTTGCTGCCATGGACCGACCGCCGGGCCGTTTCATTACTGGTAACTCTGGACAAATACGTCGATCTTATCATTCCGCGCGGCGGCGAAGGCCTTATCCGTGCGGTTATGCGTGATGCGACAATTCCGGTTATTAAACATTACAAGGGCGTCTGTCATACTTTTGTGGATGAAAGTGCTGACTTCAGCAAGGCTTTGACTATTGTTGAAAATGCAAAATGTCAGCGTCCGGGAACTTGCAATGCGCTTGAGTGTCTGCTTGTTCACCGTGCTGTTGCAGCTGAATTTCTGCCCGCGCTTTTTGAGCGGCTGGGAGATAAAGTCAAAATGTACGGCGATGCTGAAGTCCGTTCAATTTTACAGAATATCGAGCAGGAAGATGCTGATTACAATACTGAATTTCTGGATTTTGCCATGAATATCAGAATTGTCGCAGATATTAAAGAAGCGATCAGTCACATCAATGAATTCAGTTCCAAACACAGCGAAGCGATTTTGACTGAATGTGCTGAAAATGCGGCAGAATTTTTCGCCAATATTGATTCAAGCTGCGTTTACCATAATGCATCGACTCGTTTTACCGACGGCGGTGAATTCGGTATGGGCGCTGAAATCGGTATCAGTACCGATAAACTGCATGCACGCGGTCCCATGGGCGCGAAAGAATTGACTATTTACAAATACATCATTCACGGAGAAGGTCAAATCCGTTAAGGAGTATCAATGTCTTATTATTACAAACAAAATGATAAAGAAACAGGTCCGATGGAGGAACGGACGGTTATCGCCAAACTGATTGACGGTGAAATAAATTCGCGCAGTTATATCAAAGATCATTATGATGGCGAATACCGTTTTCTGCATGATACAGAATTCAATGCCATATTGGGACATCTGACTTCACGCTGGCGTTATAATATTGGAGCGTTAAAGAGGGAATTTATCTACTTGATGATTTCTCTTGCAGTCTGGCTGGTGCCGCTTTTGACTTATCTCGGCGGGTTGTTTAACAGCGATGTGCGTTCGGTACTTTTTCATTTTGGAGTAATGGGAATTTTCGGATTCTTTTCATTTGCCGGATTTTTCAGCAGTTGTTATTTTGCGTGGGTGTTTGCGTATCGACTCTGGCGCGTAGTTCCCAAATCAATGTATCATGTGACACCCGGTTGGCGGATAATGCTGACATTTATTCCGTTTTTCCGGTTCGGTTGGAACTATTGTATGTGGATACCATTGGCAAACAGATTGCGTGCATTGACCAATTATTCAATGAAAACCGGAAAAACTGCGGCATATTTTTATTGTACCGGATTGATTCTGCTGGCGCTTTCGTTATGGTCTGTTGCGGTTCTGCCATGGAGTTATACATTGCTGAACGGCAAATGGCACGATGCATTGTGGGAAAATATTCTCGGCTGGATGTTTCTGGGGCTGTTGGTATTTTCATTGGCAGTTACGGTTACATCATTTGTTGTGATGGCACAAAAAATGAAAAAGGCGGCGTTGTCGATTTTGCGTCACCGTTATGCATATAATGTTTGTACACAGACAAAAACTTCACCGTTTCTGGAATCGACATTGAAAAAACAGCGGCATTATGATAAAGTCCACCGCTGGGGACATGGAATTGGTATCGGCGGTGTGCTGGTCGGATGGCCTTTGATGCTGATCGGAATACCGGTGCTGGTGCTGTTTATTGTTGGTTCATGCCGTTATGAAAAGGCAAGATACAGAATAAAAGCGATGGGATTTCCGTCTTCATTGATCGATCTTTATTCATACAGCAATATTTCTGATAATGCCCTTGAGGATGTGCGGCAATTTAAAAAAGATCATTCTCCGGAGCAGTTGGAAAATATTTTTGCCCATAAAAATCTGGCCGTCCATGCAAATTGGATGAGTACAAATGGCATGATCGTAGCATTTGATGATATTGCGGCTGTACGCGATATGCGTGAATATTTGCGTTTGAAAACTCTTGAGGATGCAAAAGGCACAGACAGTCAGGCTGTTGCCGGTGATATTCAAAAATATACAAAATTTATTTTGTGGCTGCTGTATTCGCCGGTCCCTGAAATTTTCCATCAGGGAGAGATGGCGCTGGCTGATTTTGTCAATATATTCAAATCCGTTGACAGCAGGGTGAAAAATGAAGTGCTGAACAGTATTGCTGAATTGCAGAAATCTCAATTGATTCTGTTATATACCAGACAGTTTGTCGTGCGTAATTTGTTGCGCGAGAAGATGTTTGATAATGCGCCGCTGCCATTTCCACCGCCGGAGGCTCCCCGTGATTTCTGGCGTCATGTTTACAAAAAGACTCCGTTTATGTATTTCAGCAAGAAAGCGGTTTGCGATGCAATATTGGATGTTTGTGCAGAGATAAAAACAAAAGGTGAGTGTGATATTGTTTCTTTGCAGAAATATCGTGATTCAAGTTTTATGTTGGATAAAGGTTTTTATTTCAGGCAGATAGAATTGCTTGCCGCCGGAATGGCGTTTGAAAAAATACTCGGAGAGTTGGCAGATAAATACAGGGAGTTGCCATGATAAATGATTTTTTTGAAATAAGTCAACGCGTTTTTCCTGCCGGCAAGGATATTGTTTTTACGATCCGCGGCCGCTATGAACAGCAGAATTTATCAATTCTGGCACAGGAAGGTAAATTGCGGATGTGTATTATTGCGGATAGTGGGATGTTTGCCGACGGCAATATCATGCGCCGCGGAAAATATAAAGAATGCCGCATCCGTCTGGATGGAGATGTCCTGCTTGTTGAGTATGAAGCACAGAATGAGGGTGAATATTATTTGAGTCTGGAGCTTGTAAAAGAGGATGCGGCGGGAAATGAAAGTATCACAGCAGTTGCCGCATTTGATATTTATATCCTTGAGGATGATCTTTTCAAACTGCGTCCATTAAAAGGTGATATGCATGTGCATACATCATTTTCTCAATGCGGCTCAAAGACAGATTCTCCCGAATATGTTTGTGCAACTGCCAGAGCCAAAGGATTGGATTATATCTCTGTAACTGATCATATTCAGATTGAGGGTTCGGAAAGTGTGGCTGATTTCAGTGCGCGTTTCAACAGCAGTTTTGCGGTTTATCCGGGCGAGGAATGTCATGTTTTGAGTGAGAAACTTGAATCGCGTTTTTGCAGAAACATTTTTCTGCGGCCTGTGCATATTGTGAATTTCGGCGGTAAAGACGGAGTTTGCAGGTATGCCAATGAGCATTATGATGAATTTCATGCGCAAGTGAGTGAAAAAGCGGAAAAAATAGAGTTGCCGTATGATTTTGAAACCCGCTATCTGATGGCGGCATCGGATTGGATTTGTGATAAAATCCATGAGTTCGGCGGCTTGGCAATTTTCTGTCATCCGTTCTGGCGGGCGAATCACATGTGCAATATGCCGCATGCTATCGGACAATACATTCTGCAGCAGGGCAAATTTGATATGATGGAGGTTGTAGGTCTTGGTTTGCCGGCAGATGACCCGCGCCAGATGGGGATGACTGAATCTATAAATCTCGCGCTGGCATGGTGGCAGGATGCGTCGATCAGACAGACACGGAATATTCCTGTTGTCGGCAATACAGATACTCATAATGCAGCAAGCGTGCTTGGCAGCAAATATACGATTGTTTTTGCCTCTGAAAATACTTACAGCGGAATTTATGAAGCGTTCAAAAAAGGTTTGTCAGTGGCAGTTATGAATGTTGACGGAATTGCTCCGCAGGTTTACGGTCAGTTCCGGCTGGTGCATTACGCTCATTTTCTGCTCCGGAATTTTTATCCCGGACATGATGAATTATGCGCGGCGGAAGGCAGGATGATGCAGGCGGTTTTGCGTGGAGAATTCAAGGAAGAAAGTATTGCCGGACTCGAATTCTGCAATGCTTCAGATAAATATACAGAACAATTTTTCGGTAAATAAAAAAGAAAGGTTATTGCTATGAAAAGTAAAAAAAGTTTTACATTGATCGAACTGCTGATCGTTGTGGCGATTATTGCGATTCTGGCTGCGATTCTGCTCCCGGCAATGGGCAAGGCCAGAGAGCGCGCCAGAAATACGGTTTGCATCAATAATATGAAGCAGCTCAATATGGGAATCGCAAAGTATTCATCGGTTTTCCGTGACAGTTTGATGTCTGCTTATAATGGCAGATATACATGGTATAAGTTTTTTATCATATCAGGTTACTTGAACAAGAAATCCGGCGAAAAAGCAAATTTGATGACCTTCAAATGTCCGTCTGACAAAACACAGGTCGCTAAAAATAATACAGAAGGTTACTGCAGTTATTCTTATAACGGCTGGATCGGACCGCATCTTCCTGACGGCAGCCGCAATATTTATACTGATGCACGCAAGGCATGGCTCAATATTTCGCAAATCAATATCCGTACTGCTGAAACTACTTTGCTGACAGAAAAATGGAGTTGTTTTACTCCCAACAGCGAAAGCAATCTGTTTGAAAATGAAAATATGAAGTTGGTCTATAACGATAAAACTTCTCTTTCCATCGGCAAAAACGGTGCGCATGGCAAGATGGCAACCAATCTTTTTGCTGACGGTCATGTTGAACAGCGCGATTATACATTGCTCTATCAGGGATATTCTGCGATTTGGAATGCTCCTCCCGGAACAGCATTGACAAAGACAACAAGTAATAATTGATATTTAAGATAAGCTCTGTACTGAACATTGACTGATTTTGTATTGCAAGGGGGCTTGCGCCGCCCCCTTGCAACCCCGGCGGGGGATATCCATCCCCGTTTTGTTACGGCATCCGCCGTCGCTAAAGCTATGGCGGGACAAGTAGCCGTGAATGTCAGCGGGTGGATGGAGTCAAGCATTATTTGCGGTGAAGTATTTGCTTCATCCTTCCTCTTTTTTGAGGAATGATGAATCAAATCTTTCACCGCGATTAGCCATAATTGGGGTAT
>JAZSRU010000040.1:0-4822 GCA_045538635.1 Victivallaceae bacterium | reverse complement strand
AGTTGCCAATTTTGTCTTCCTAAGACCGCTTGGCCTCCGACTTGTCTGATCCGCGGTGTCACCGAGTGGACACAGCTCAAGTATAAGGTCAAGGACGATCTCTCCAAATATATCTATTCCCAGACCAAGCGCAAGCCCATGATCCTCCCCATCATCATGAACGTATAATCACCGAAAGGAACTCACCATGGTTAAACATATCATTCTCTGGAAACTCAAAGATGAGTTTAACGATGCTGAAAAAATTGAAATCCGCAAGGGGATCAAATCAAGTCTTGAAGCATTGCAGGGCGTTATTCCCGGGTTATTGGAAATCCGTGTGCAAGCTGAATTTCTGCCGACATCCAATGCCGATGTCATGCTTGATTCGACTTTTGAAAGTTTTGAGGCATTGAAAAATTATGCAGTTCATCCCGCGCACCAGGATGCGGCAAATATCAAAGTCCGTCCTTTTACCGCCTCCAGAATGTGTCTTGACTTTGAAATTTGAGGTTTTATGGGGATTTTGAGCGTGTGGGAGAGTTTGCGGCTGACCGACAGACGCAAGCTGGCTCATTGGAAGAAAAAATATACACAGCATCAGCTTTCTGCTGCAGAGAAAAAAGTTTTTGAGCAAAAACTGTTATCTGCCGCCGGACGCTCTCTCATTCCTTTTTGTGAAAAGCTCAAAATTTCCTATCCGTCTGAATTGCCTGTTTCAAAGCGCAAGGAAGAACTTGTCGAAGCAATAAAAAAACACAGCGTTGTCATTGTATGCGGCTCGACCGGTTCCGGCAAATCAACTCAATTGCCCAAAATTGCCATCGAAGCAGGGCTCGGCAGAAGCGGAAGAATAGGATGTACCCAGCCGCGCCGTATAGCGGCAAGATCTCTGGCTGAACGCGTTGCCGCTGAAATGGAAACAAATTTCGGTGAAGGTGTTGGCAGCAAAGTCCGTTTTGAGGAAAAATGCAATGACAACACAATTGTCAAATTCATGACGGATGGAACATTGCTCGCGGAAAGCAAAAGTGATAAACTGCTGCTGGAATATGATTGTATCATTGTTGATGAGGTGCATGAGCGTTCTCTCAATATTGATTTTCTGCTCGGATATCTCAAAAATTTGCTTCTGACCAGAAAAAATCTGAAAATAATCCTCTCATCTGCCACTTTGGAAGCAGAGAAACTTGCTGAATTTTTTACCGACAGCAAGATTGTTGAAATCGAGGGGAGGCTTTATCCGGTTGAAGACTATTTTCTGCCGCCGGAGGAGGATGCCGAACTTGCTGACGCACTTGAAATGGCACTTGATGAAATTCAGAAATTGGAAAATTCCGGCGATGTACTCGTCTTTCTCCCCGGTGAACGCGAAATCAGGGATATTGCCGATTTTCTCGGAGAAAGAAAAAATTGGGAGATACTGCCGCTGTATGGACGCCTTTCCGGTGCAGAACAGCAGAAAGTTTTCCGCCGCGGCGCGAAAAGACGCATTATTCTCGCAACCAATGTCGCAGAAACATCTCTCACCTTGCCAAATATCCGCTATGTGGTTGATTCCGGGCTCGTGCGGCGCAGTTCATACAATGCCGGAACCGGAATTCAGGAATTATCAACCGTTTTTGTCAGCAAGAGTGCTATCATGCAAAGACGGGGACGCTGCGGCCGCTTGAGCAATGGAGTTTGTTTCCATCTTTATTCTGAAGCTGAATGGGAGAATGCCGATGAGTTTACCACACCGGAAATCATGCGCAGTTCATTGAGCGGAGTTATTCTGCAAATGGCGTATTTGAATCTGCCGCCATTGAGCGAGTTCCCGCTGCTGGATAAGCCGAATATCGGTGCGATCCGCTCCGGTGAGCGTATGCTGCGTGAAATCGGCGCATTGGATCAGAGCGGAAAACTTACTGAAATCGGCGTGGAACTCGCTCAAATACCGCTGGATCCGCATCTTGGCAGAATTTTGATTGAAGGCGAAAAACGCAAAGTTCAGGATGAAACTATTGTTTGCTGCGCTTTTTTGTCCATAGTCGATCCGCGTGAAAGACCGCTTGACAAACAGGCACAGGCAGATGCCGCACATAATAAATTCAAAGATGAAAATTCTGATTTCACCACAATTATAAATCTCTGGTGTGCAACTGAAAAAAATGCTTCAACCAATGGAGCTTTGCGCCGTTTCTGCAAAGAAAATTATCTCAATTACCGCCGTATGCGCGACTGGCGCAATCTCGTTGAAGAATTGACTCTGGATGCAATCGGCAAAGAAAAGGATTTGCGCGGTGAAGTTGATATTGAACAGTTTGATCGCGAAAATTTCCATATTTCCCTGCTTGCCGGACTGCCGCGCAACCTCGGTCACTGGAATCCGGAAAAACGCGAATATGAAGATATGCAGGGGCGTAAATTTCAATGTTTTCCGTCTTCAGCATTGGCGAAAATCAAACAGAAACCGGAGTGGATATTATTTTTTCATCTGCTTGAAACAAGAAATCTTTATTCATTGTTCAATGCCGGAATCAATCCGGAATATCTGCTTTTGACCTCTCCGCAACTTTTGAAAAAAAGCTACTCTGCTGTAAATTTTGCCCCGGAAAAAGGTTTTGTGTACGCCGTTGAAAAACAGACTTTCGGCCGTCATGTCATTCAAAGCGGCAAAAGAGTTCATTACGGCAAGATAAATCCTGCTGAAGCCAGGAAAGTTTTTATTCTTGAGGCTCTCGCGCGCGGAACCATTGAAAAAAACGGCACATGGACAGATACTTTTATGCATAAATACCGTGAGCTGCGTCGTCTGGAAAAATGTCTGCGCCGTGAAGATTTGTTGATAGATGAAGATACTTTGTGCGGTTATTTTGACCGTGTTCTGCCGGAAAACTGCTGTTCTGTAAGAGAATTATCTGCAGATTTCTCCTGTAATAAAAAAGATTACACTCCGAAAGATATTGCAGATTTCGGTTCTTTCGCCCCGCAAGTGCCGCCATCCGATTTTCCATCATATTGGAAGCTCGGTACCAATCGCTGGAAACTGCTGTACAAATTTGAGCCGGGCGAAGATGATGACGGCGTTACCGCTCTCGTTCCGGAAAAAAATTTGAATGATATTCCTGCAGCAAGAGTTGAACATCTGGTGCCGGGATATATCAGGGAAAAAACGGAGCGTTACTGGCGGTCATTGCCGAAAGAATTGCGGAAATGTCTGCAGCCATTCCATGAATCGCTTGAATTGTTTATGACATACTACCGCGAACATGAGCATTTGCGGGATTTGCCGTTTGCTGAAGTACAGCGTGATTATTTGCGGGAATTTCATGAATTGGATGTTGATACAGATGCATGGGAAAATGTCGGACTGCCTGAATTCCTGCGTATGAAAATTGCTGTGCTTGATGAGCGGGGCAGGGTGCGCCGGGTGATCCGCGAACTTGCTGAAAACCGGGCGCGCCGCATCGGACAGCTTACCGGAGCAGGACGCAAACAGGATAAATATACTGTTTTTCCGTTTTCTGAAGTTCCTGAATTCATTGCTGTCGGGCCGGACCACAAAGGTTACGGAGCTTTGACCGATGAAAATGACGGTGTGGCGATCCGCTATTTTGTGCGTGAAAATGAAGCAAAAATTCATCACTCACAAGGCTTGGTGCGCTTGTTTGTATTGGAAGAAAATGCATTGATAAGGAGTATGCTGCGCTCTGTAAACTTCAATAAAAATATTCTTCTTTCAATGTTTATTGATTATGCAGAATATAAAAATGACATTGTTGAAAATGCAGTTTTTGATACTTTGGGCGGCATTGAAAATGCGTGGGATATCCGTACTTCCGGCAGTTGGGAACTTCAGAAAAATATCATAAGAGAAAATCTTTACCAATCTCTGATGGATGAAATTGCCATGGTTGAACAATGTGCCGGACTTATTGAGGATATAAAACATTTCTGCCGCCGTACGCGTGGAGAAACTTCAATAACTGAAGTGGAAAATCAGCTTGATTTTTATTTTGCCGAAGGATTTTTGCGGCGACGCAGTCTGTGGCAGAGAATTCCGCGTTATCTCAAAGCATTGAAAATACGCGCGGATAAAATGGCAGCTGATGTCCGCAAAGACCGCGAAAAAGCAGCTTCAATTTCAGATGAAATAGAGGCATTTTATGAAAAAGGCGCAGAAGCTGTGTGCCGCGATGAATCTCTGTTTGAAAAATATCTTGCCGCAGAGGAAAAACAAATCCGTATTTTCGCACCGACAATCGCCAGAAGATAATTCATATCGGATACAAAAAAACTGCTGCAAACCTTTTACAGGCAGACAGCAGTTTTTATTTATTGAACAAACAGATTAGAAGTTTTCTTTTTCAACTTCAAAATATGCCTGCGGATGGCTGCATACAGGGCATGCAACCGGAGCTTCTTTGCCGTAATGGACGTGACCGCAGTTGCGGCATTCCCATTTATTTTCGCCGACTTTGACGAAAACTTCGTTATTTTCGACATTGGAGAGAAGTTTCAAATAGCGATCTTCGTGGCGTTTTTCAATTTTAGCAACTTCAGAGAAAAGGAAAGCGATACGGTCAAAACCTTCTTCTTTGGCGATTTCAGCGAAGTTTTTATACATTTCTGTCCATTCTTCATGTTCACCGGCAGCTGCGGCTTTGAGGTTTTCGGCGGTGGTACCGATACCGTTCAGAAGTTTGAACCAGATTTTTGCGTGTTCTTTTTCATTATTTGCTGTTTCTTCAAAAAAAGCTGCGATTTGTTCAAAACCGTCTTTTTTTGCTTTGCTTGCGAAATAAGAATATTTGTTGCGGGCCTGAGATTCGCCTGCAAATGCATACCACAAATTTGCTTC